>JAJUJY010000298.1 GCA_029265085.1 Chloroflexota bacterium | reverse complement strand
GCTTCGATCATGGCAACCTGGTTTGCTGCAGAGACACTGATGGGCGCCAGTTCTACGGCTTACCAATACGGGTTTCAAGGAGTTGTGTTTGATCCCTTTGGAGCAGCCCTGTGTTTGTTCCTTTCGGGTTTCTTTTTTATCCGCTTGATGCGGCGTGCCCGCTATTTAACGATTATCGATTTCTTTGAACGCAGGTTTGGAAAAGGGATGGCCCTGGCAGGGGCGGCAATTCAGATGATCACATATTTTGGCTGGACTGCTGCTCAAATTGTGGCCGGTGGGAACATCGTCCACGCGTTGTTTGGTTGGCCGGTTGAATTGGGGATGTTGTTTGTGGCAGCCATCGTTATTTCATACACCATCATGGGGGGTATGTGGGCAGATACACTGCTCGACTTTATGCAAATGTTCCTCACGGCGGGTGGGATCACGCTGATTTTTGTGGGTGTCATGCGCGCAGTGGGTGGCTGGGATGCCTTTGTCGCAAAGGCCGGGTCAATGTATGTGTCAAATCCATTCACGTTGATGCCGATAGACGGGGAGGGCTATCTTGGTTATACCGGCTTCCAGGGTTGGACCTATTGGTTAGGTGCCTGGATGGCATTGGGGCTGGGATCGATTGCTGCTCAAGACCTGATGCAGCGGTCGATGTCCTCGCGAAATGAGTCCACGGCTGTCTATGGTACCTATCTAGCCGCCATCTTATATCTGGGGTTTGGGGTAATGTCTCCATTGATTGGGATTGCCATGTTTGCAATGAATCCCAACATTGCACCTGAGGCAACCGAGTTTTTGTTGGTGACGGCTGCGGTTCAAAACCTTTCGCCAATCATGGCTGGTATATTTATTGCCGCCCTGGCTTCGGCGTTGATGAGTACCTCTGATTCCTCGATATTGGCTGGCGCATCGGTCTTTACTCAGAATATTTTGCCGTTTTTCAAGAAGAATATCACCGAAAAAGAAGATTTACGCTGGACTCGTATCATGGTATTTGTAATCGGTATGATGAGCTTGTTAATGGCTTTATATGCACAGACCATTTACAAGCTCTCTGTCTTTGCCTGGACGGTGATCCTGGTAGGTATGTTTGCCCCATTTGCCCTGGGTATGTATTGGAAAAAAGCCAACCAGTGGGGGGCTGTTTCCGGGTTCATAGGCGGTTGGGGCACCTGGTTAATTTTGCTGCCGGTGTTTTATCCACACACCCTGGAGGTCAATGCCGGAGATGTGGAACTGGCGATTTGGGATGCGACTTACATCAGTTCAGTGCCTGCGTTTCTGATATCCCTTACCCTGGTAATTGTGGTGTCGCTTTTGACCCAAAAGAAAGACCCACCGAAACCACTGGCCGACGTGGATGGCAAGAAGATGGAATTTGCCCGCCGGTTGGGTATCCTAAATATCAAGGATGCGTTCCGCAAACTTCGTCCGAATGAGTTGGATGAATAATTCCAACTTCATAAAAATCTGAAGCCCTCAAACAGGTGAGTTGAACACTGGCAGTCTTCTGGATTGCCAGTGTTTTTCTGGACGAATATTCGAGGTAAAATTAGGCGTGTTGAATATGAAGTAGATACAGGTGATAATCATTTAATTGCAGTCGATACCAGCCAGCGGTTTGATCAAATCTTCCGATAGAGTACCCTGGTTGAAATTTCATTTGATCCAGACCGCAGTTATGTGTTACCATACGAAGACCGCAATTAATCTACTGGAACAATTTATATGAGCGTAATATCTGAACAGGAAATATTTCTGCGTTTGTTGTTAGCGGCATTTTTAGGAGCGATGGTTGGTTTAGATCGTGAACGCCAAAACCAGCCGGCTGGTTTACGCACGCATATTATTCTGGTAACCGGTTCAGCGCTGGCAATGACACTTTCTATCAACCTATCCATGCAGTTTTTACATATTGCTCCTAACGGTGATCCGGCTCGCCTGGCGGCTCAAGTCCTTTCAGGAATCGGCTTTTTAGGTGCTGGGGCTATTTTACGTTACGGCCCGAATATTAAAGGGCTTACGACTGCTACATCCCTGTGGACAATGGCTGTGATTGGATTGGTGGTTGGCGCGGGATATTACTGGATTGGGGTAGGCGCGACGGCTTTACTTCTAGCTGTTTTGACTTTGCTTAACTATGTTGAGAAACGTTTGCTGCCGGGGTATACAACACGTCAGATTTCCTTGTCTTGCGATTTCCGAAATGACATTGAGGAGAGTGTAAACCGGGTTTTGTCTCAGCATGTTAAGCATTACACAATTAACAGCCTGGAGCGGCACATTCGTCATAAGCGTATCCGTATTTCAATTACGGTAAAAGTGTCTAAAAGTGAGGCTCTGGCTTTATTAACCAATCAACTGGCGCAGATAAATGGTGTCCGTGCGATCCGAATTGAGTAGATGAATCAAGTTAATATTGATGGCAGAAACTGGCGTTGGAATAGTGCCAGTTTTTTTGTTTTCGGAATTGGGCGACGATGGGATTTGTCACAGATCGCTCGATGCGAAACCCATGATCAATAAAAAAGAGCCTATGCAGGCTCTAGTTTGGAGAGGCGACGATGGGATTTGTCACAGATCGCTCGATGCGAAACCCATGATCAATAAAAAAGAGCCTATGCAGGCTCTAGTTTGGAGAG
>JAJUJY010000252.1 GCA_029265085.1 Chloroflexota bacterium | reverse complement strand
GCCGGATTGGTTGGAAGCACTGTCTATGACCATACCTCCTTTCGGGGATACGTCAATGCGGTCTATCTTCGGGGAGCTTTGTTTTTAGAAGGAATCCGCAAATTAATCGGACCAGAACAATTTGACTCTTTGATTAAAGGCTATGCGAAACAATATTCAGGGAAAATCGCTTCCCCGCAGAATTTCCTTGACCTGTTTTTCCTTCAATCCGGCCAGGCAGGGCAAGATTTACTCGACCAATTCCTGACCGGAAAAGAAAAATAAACTATTTTCCTAAAGAAAGCACCCCTTGAATTTTTTGCAGCATTTCCGCGTCATCCCGCAGCAATCCTGCCGCCGGTAGGCGCCGGACCAATTCTGCCCAGTCACCATTCACCTGAAACACTTCCTTGAAAATTGGCAGTGCTTCATCCACACGACCCAGGTCAGCCAGCGTAACCGCATGCCAAAAAGGCAATTCCTCGATTTGTGGGGCCATTTGCGCGGCAGTCCGATATGTCACCAAAGCTTCTTCCACATTGCCCGCCCCCAGATAAGCGTCACCCTGATTCATTAATTGATAAGCCCGGTGTAACTGAACCAGGCGGCGTAATTCAGTTAATGGCTGCGGATGGTCTTCAACGCGCAAATCCATACAAATATCTTCGCAAAGCTTTCCGGTGCCCTTGCCTTTGACAATTAAAATGCAAGCCGATTGTTTACCGCGGATATCCCCACCGGCATCCTGGGCTGCATCCATCGCTGCCAGCATCCGCTCGGCCAAGTCCCCCTTGGCTTTACGGTACGCGGCAGCCATTGCCGGCCATACGCGGCGATTTGACATCATATTTGCCTGAACAGAAAAACCATTTCCAACTTCATGACCTGCTTCTGCAATACACCGGGCTCCCGTATGTGAAGCTACCCGGTTTTGTGCATCAATCATTGCAACCTGGCGCAGCTCGCAGCCGTCATCTGCTTCCAACAATGTCTTTAATGTAGAAGGCGCAGAGATGCCTGTGTGCATTAAAGCCAAACCGCGCGGTCCATAGCTCTTTTCCACCATAGCCTGTGTTGCCACCACACCAACTCCTGGTTGTCCCCAGGCAACCACTGAACCAACCGAAAACCAATGCGATTGGACAGCCACTCCCATCAGTTCTGTTTCCGGATCTCTTGCAACAATCGAAAAAGTGTGTGCAAATGGAAAACGATTGATACCGGGGTTATCCATACTCATACTTCCTCCACGCATTGAATGTCCAAATCAAGCAAACAATGTGAAATCCTGGTTTATAAATGGATGGAATATTTCTAACCCCATTGTATCGAAAAGCAGCCTCTCTCACAAATCAAATAAATATAAAATTTTAACAATGAAAAACGGCTGCCCCAACAAACAGGCAGCCGCTGAACTTTTTGGATCAATTTTTCAAGCATCTAACTGGAAAGTTGAATAAATATTCGTACACGGATTTCCCCAGGTAGCGTGCAATTGCCGGTTGGTTAAATCGATCGTCAAAGAAGTAATGGTCCGCTCACGATCCAACGGATCCCCAGAATCCGAATGGTTGCAGATCGAATCGGGATAATTGATATGATCTTTCTGGATTGCCTGAAGGGTCTTAATCGTATGCTTATTTGTTTCGCTTAGCATGCGTTTCGCCCGGAAATATCGCACTCGTGTGCTGATCAACTCGTCCGGTTCATTTTCGATTTTCCGCATCTGCTCATCCAGATAATGGTTCGTATGCACAAGATAACCGTCATCGGCATAAAGGATGGCAAATTGGCGTGCGGATACTTCAACGCTGTAAATTTCACCGCTCTCATGCACCAGCAAGTGATTGTAACCTGCAGCGCGGTGGGGAACGAGCATTTGCCGGATTGCTTCACTGGGAGTTTTGGCAGCCAACACCGCTCGGGAAGCAATGATACGCGGAATGCCTATCCGGCTGTCTGTGGGATACACCGAATCGCAGCACTGGGCAATTCCAAAGGCATTAAAACCGATATTGGGTAATAATCCCCCATACGTCATCGCCAGAAATGGAGGTTCATCATCTGGACGTGCCTGGATAATATATACATCCTGCTCGTCTTCCGGCAGCCAATCCTCATTATGAGCAACCAAGACCCGCCCTCCAGCCGTGCGCGTTTGATTAACTGCCATGCTGGTACATTTGGTTAAATGCAGGGCATCCATCGTGACTGCCTCCATGGCATTGAGAACGGCCACTTCATCATATGGAGTATTGGATCCTTCTGCAATCCCATGCATTTCATCAACGTATTGCGGATACTGCTCTTCTGCAAAAGGCATATATTTTCGGGCTTGAATTTTTGCGCCTTCCCAATCCAATTGCAAAGAATCATAGGCATCATCAATCAGCTTACGCGCGTCTTCAATGCTGTGTTTCACTTTATCACGGCAAGCTTCACCGATTTGCTGTCCAATTTGCCGGTGCGAGCCTGACACCCGAATGATTGGCAAGATCCGGGTGTTTAATGTTTTTTTCTCCTCATCCATATTAACCTCTTTCTACTTTGTTAGCGTGGCGTTTTTGAGTACGACGCGTATGCTGCTCAAGGATTTCATCCACATGCCCAATTTTTTCTTGAATTGCAGCCCCCAGCCAAATTTTACCATGCTCAGGATTCGCCAGACTGCCAGCCCCATACGATCCTGTAGAGCTGTCATCTAACCAGGGAGGATTTGCAATTAAAGCTCCACCTTCCACCCAATCCATCGTATAGGAAGGGGTTTCAATAAAACAGATTTCATCCACAACCCGATCCATATGCACCAATTCAGGCGCAAGCACCTGTACCAGGGATGTTTCCAGCTCGCAGGCATGCCCCATACCGCCCCGGCCAGATTGCCGGTAGCGTTCTAATGAGGCAATCCCGTCCGGCCCAGAAAGGTATAACCAGCTGGTCGCAATAAAGCAATGCGGATACCGCTCACCTGCATATTTCACAACATTGGTCAGGAAAGAACAATTGCCGCCATGTCCACTCATTAAGTAAAAAGTTGCAAAACCACGGTTGACCAATTGATCCAGGATAGCCAACCAGAAATCTTCAAAAGCCCGTCCGCCTGCATTTAAAGTCCCGGCAAAAGACGACCGGTGTGTACTGACACCATAGGGAAATACAGGCAAACTATAAGCCTTATCAGGAATATTTTCGGCAGTCCTCTGGCTAATCGCCTCAATAATTATGCTATCTGTGGAAAGAGGCAGATGGTATCCATGCTGCTCTGTATGCCCTATCGGGAATAAAATGACCTTGCTTTTTTCTTCATCGGGCGGCAAAAAGGCTGGGAAAGACTTGATATTCGGTATAACCAATTGATCCTGCCCCAGGTTCAAGTCTAGTCCTGGCGGCATAAGTACATACACCTGCACAAACCCATCTTCTCGCAGGGATTGCAATAAATTGCGCAGGATACTGGCGAACACACGCGGATGGACCGACAACCCGCTTCCCCGCCAGCCGAATGGAATTGCCGGCAGAAAACCAATTCTTGAGGGATACGCCAGCATTTCAAAAATCAATTCCTGGGAATACCCGCTGCCTAAAGGAATGATCAATGGAGTAGTCCGAGGTAAATCCCTCACTTCAGGCCAGGTTAATGTTTCAAACAGAAAAATATTTTTCATCATGTCTCCACGGGTTTCGGGGGCACCAGATACCAATCCAAAAACCGTTCAATCCTTTGATATACATCTTCAATCACCCTACGGCTTAAAAATCCGTGCGATTCGCCGGAATAGGTTTTATATTCAAAGGTCTTGTTCGCCTTTAGCAGTGCTTCTACCCACTCTTCAGATGCCTGGGGAGGGACAACATCATCTTCCAGTCCGTGCAAAATCAGAACCGGGGCAGACACTTGTTCCACATGATAAATCGGTGAACCATCCTGGTACATCTTCCAATGAGACGCGGGATTCCCTAGCTGCATTTCAGTATACAGGCGGGTACTGCGCTCACACTGAGCCCAGGAAGTATACAAATCGGTATCACCATAAACACAAACTCCACAGCGAAAGAGGTGATCTGGATCATTGGTCAAACTACACGCGACCATATATCCACCATAACTTCCCCCAAAAATTGCAATTCTGGTTGGATCAACCCAGGGCAAATTCGCCAGATACCGCGCTCCAAACAGACAATCCTGGGTATCGCCAATCCCCCAGGAAAAATCATTAAGCCGCTCAAAATCTCGACCATATCCCGTACCACCACGGTAATTGACTGCCAGATAGGTATACCCTTTGGCCACCAGGTATTGCGCAAAAATGTCCCAGTCATAGATATACTGGTCGCGCGGTCCTCCATGGGGATGGACAATGGCAGCGCCATTTGGATGAATTGGCTTATAAAATAGAGCAGGGATAATTACCCCATCCTGGCTGGCATAAGTAACCGCCTCGGGTACCACCATATCCAACACTTTGAGTGCCGGAAGGTTTGAATGGGTCAATGGTGTGGTTTTTTGTATCGATGGTTGATCTTCGTC
>JAJUJY010000203.1 GCA_029265085.1 Chloroflexota bacterium | reverse complement strand
ATGGAACTTGAAGCTGATTTAGCTTAGCGAGGATTTCCGGAAATTTTGGCAAGGTCTCGTCGCTAACGGTCAGGTGAACTGTAAGATAGATATCTTCAGCCATTACATCCCGAATTGCTTCCCATGCCTGCTCTTCGCTCGGATCGAACGTGATCATAACGTGATCCAGACCGCTTTGCAGTACATCATGCAGGTAATCACGTTCCGACAATCGTAAACCATCTGTTAAAAGCCCGCTGACCATTCCAAGGGACTCGCTGTATTTAATCAAATCGACCAAATCTGGGCGCATGGTTGGTTCTCCACCGGTAAAAATTACGTGGGGAATCCCGGCTTCCCAGGCTTTTTTCAAGCAAGTTTCCCATTCAGTCGAAAGCATTTCACGTTTGACACGTTCCACCGGAGCTGCTCCATCGCTATACTCACCGGGAAGACGATACGTTAAGGCACAATCCAACCGGTAAGGCGCATGGAATTCGGTAGAATGAGGGTCTTGACGCTCAATATCTAAAAACGTAACCGGGTCTAAATCCGGAGTTTCAATCAGGGTTTGGATTTTCTGTGAAAATTCAGAAAAATCCTGAATTGCTTGCTGGCGATTTATTTGATATCTCTTTTGAATTAATTCTGCGATTTCTTCAGGTTTGGTTTGCTGAATCAGGTGATAGGCATACTCAGTTGCAGTCCGATTCAAATGCAAAACAGTGGATGCATTTAAAATCAGTATGCCTTCCCCTTGATTTTCTATCCGAAGATGCAGCCGGTATGAAACTGGTGCTTCTGCTGGTGTTTGATAATGATAAATCCCAGGTGCTAATGGGGTAATGGGTGGAAACAAGCGGTCTATCCACTGGCGAAAACGACTTTTCATAGCTACCTCCTCGCAGAAATTGTGCTAGCGGGAAAAAATGGATGATTTCAAATTCCAGCCTGTCGGGCAAGCGGACATCCGCCCCCACACTCAGGCAATAAAGCGCATGTCATACATTCAACGGGTAAATTCTTTCGTTCCCGGAGTTGAACGGCTAACTCATGATTCCAGATTGATTTCCAGGGTGTGCTGCGAATGTTACCGAGTGTTTGATAGTACGATTGACAGGGCAAGACCGCTCCGTCAGGCTCTATACACATGTTATAAAGGGCTGCAGTGCAGCCTTTAACACCTAATTCCATTTGAACCGGATCAAAATGGCAATATTGTGTGGGTGTGTACCAAATCAGCCGTTGATGGTGAGCTTCTGTTTTGGTTCTGGCAAGATCCAGCAAGGGGGGCAAATCAGTTTCAGGTAATCCTGTCCCAACATTTGATCCTTTGCCTGAATAAATCAAAGCATTTAAACCAACGGTTGGAACGCCCATATTGGCCAAAAAGTCGAGAGTTTCATCTATGTATGGAGCGTTCGCTCGCAACAGAGTCGTATTGGTCATGACAAACAACCGGGTTTTTAAGACATTCTTTAGCCCGGCAATGGTTTCTTGCCATGCACCTTCACTTCCTACCATGTGATCATGGATTTTGGAATCATGAGATTCGAGTGTGATTTGAACATGATCTAAGCCAGCACTTACCAATTGATCTACAAAGGATTTATCCTTTAACTTGCGGGCGTTGGTGTTGATCCCGGTAATTTGTCCATTTTGCTCTGCATGTTGAATCAGCTCTGGTAAGTCACGGCGAAGCGTTGGTTCCCCTCCGGTAAAGACAATGTGAGGTACACCAATCTCCCAGAGCTGGTCCAGGATGGTGCACCATTCCTGCGTGGTTAATTCGGTTCGTTGGCGTGGACCTTCGTTGTAACAATGGGCGCAATCGTTATTGCAGCGATACGTAAGCGCAAGATCCATCCGGTACGGCGCAGAAGGGCGGGTTGAAAAAGGGGCGATGGTTTCAATATCTAAATCGCAAATCGGGCAGGATTGGTTGTGAATTAAGGCATCGATCTGGCTGCTGTTTTGCGCATAGTCAACACTTGCTTGTGCTTTTGGAACCCGGAATTGATGTGTAATTGATTGGACCGCTTGTTCATGCGAAATATTTAACAAGAAAAGGTACGTCATAAACGCAGCGGTTGGATTGAGATGAAAAGCCCGGCTGGCGTTGATTAACAGTAAACCATGTCCATCTTTTTCAATTCTTAAATGCAAGCGGGATTTCTCAGCTTGATTTTCAATTAAAAAATGATGAATACCTTCACCAGGAGGGGGGATAATCCCTCCTGGTGATTTAAAACCGCGAGCCAAAAAATCTTTGAGGGCTGACATCGCTAATTTAACGTCCGCCTCCAGCGCAGGCACAGGCACAACCCGCGCAAGCACAGGCACAGGCGCAAGCGCATGAACTTCCGCCGCCACCACTGCCTCCCCGGTAAGAAGATGTGCTTGGTTTGGGTACTGGATTGGTGCGATCGGTAATGCCGCTTGTGAAAGAGGTGAGATCACCGATTACACCTGCGGAGAATGACTGCACACCACCCACAACCGAGGCAGCAAAATCTGATCCGGGCAGTTTGGGCAGGGTTACGGATTGACCACTGCTGCTTGAGGGGATCGATGTGGATGTGCTTACAGGCCGACTTTGAGCTCCACCAAATCCAGAAGAACGAATGACTGGATCATAACGCCACCACCAGGTCGGTACGAAGACCGGTCCCGTTCCAAATGTATTCTTCGTGCGGTCATCCCATTTGCGGTCAAGCATGGTCCAATCCATGACTTGTTCGTAGGTTTCAGATTTAACCTCTGGCGTATTGGCCGCTTCAACCTGCTGATATGCACGTTCCATGATGGTTTCGTAATATTCAATCGTTTCTTTGCGGCTAAAGCCCTTCATTTTCTCTGATACAGACTTTACCAGGGCTACCATCATGTTTTGCAGGATTTGCTTCCGTTCGGCTGGCTTGTCTTTTCCAAACGCGTCCAAAAAACTTTCTTCGTATGCATAAAGCCCTTGAGGTGCTGGCTTGACGATCTCCAGTTTTAATGGATCACGTGTTGTAACAGTAGCTGCACCTTTTTTGAGGACGGAGAATAAAATCATTGTCATGATTTTATCCATTGGTTGTTCCATTAATATGGCCGCTTCTACGGCAGTTAAACCGCGTTTGATGCCGTGTCCTTCAACAGATATTTTCGGTGGTAAGTACTGTAGTTTGCGCTTCTGGCTGCTGCGAACTGCCAGAACGAAGAATCCAATGATTGCTCCTATAAAGCCGAGGAAAAACAGGCAGGGGCAAACCGAATCCAGGTTAAAAGACCGTGAGTTGGGGGTTTCGGTTGCTATTATGGCAGCAGCAGGAACTAGCCTGGATGGGAAACTTGCCCCAAATTTATACTCGGTATAACTGTTCGCATCGATTGCATTCCAGGAATAATATACCCGACCTTTTGCGTCAAAATTTGAATAAGGTTCATCGGTTCCTGGCCAGTTATTGCTGGGCGTATGATACCGTGGTTGTTCAGGCTGCAGTCCTGGCGGTAAATAGATGGAAACGGTGTAATCGGTATTGCCTTCAACGAATTGGCGGTCAAACCAATTTGGCGTGAACACAATACTTGCGTATTCTTCTGCTTCCTCTAACGTTGATTTACCAATTGCTCCATCAACCCGTCCAACCATCACGTGGAGGGTTCCGCTTTGCCCAGGTTGGATGGAATATTTCCCTAATCCAATAGCAATCCCTGGATCAACATATGGAGATTTTTCAATATCATTGACAGGTTGGCCATTTACCTCTGCCGTGATACTTCCCATTTGATATGCGCTATTTGGCATACCGATATCAATGAAATCAATAACTGCCGCCCCCGGACGATTATTAAATTCAATGGTATATTCTACGGAAATGGTTCCATCTTCATTAACAAATACGTTGACCACCTGGCGCGGTACTTCAAAGGATAAACTTTGTGCATTCGCCGGTTGAGGAGCGAGGACCCCTCCCAAAAGAAATACAATTAAAATGAAAAGGTGAATCTTACGCATTTATCCCTCCCTGGGCAATGCTTACCACTTCGGTTCTTCGGTTAATTGATATGTGGTGTGGCAATATGGACAGGTTACTACAGGTGCTCCAGCAGCCAGGGTGATGTTGTCACTGGTCAGGCTGCCCCCACAAGACTGGCACTTCAAGGATTCAATGGAAACTTTTCCAGGTAAATCTACTTTTAAAGTAACATTCGTATCAGAAGGCTTCGCCGGTTGGCGCGATGCCAGGTAAATTAATACCAGGCCAATGCCAACAGATATTACCCCAACCGGGATCCACGCAAGGCTTCCTTGATCACCAGTTGAACCCCAAATGAACAGGACGCCAAAGAAGATTAAGATGGCAGCGACAATATATAAGATAATTTTTCCTGCTTTCATGTTATTCCCTCCAACTAGAAATAAGTGTAACATTTATTCTCGGTGCAGACAATCTGACAGGTATCATATTCAATCTACGGATTTATTTTGGTTTGGTTTCATAGCGGGATCTGAATACTGAATCAAAATCGGAACTGCTATAATGGGGGTATTCATCAACTTTTGTAATTGTAGGGGCTGAATATGGCTACAAATAAAAAAGCGCAGCAACAACCCTCCTTATTGCCCGAGACAGAAAATATTGTCGAAGGCTCTGCTGAACTTATGGAGGAATTAAAAAACCTCAAAAGGGATATTCATTTTCACGATTATCGCTACTATGTGCTAGATGCCCCAGTTGTCAGTGATTTTGAATATGATCAATTGATGAACCGTTTACGCGAGATTGAGCGATTGCATCCGGAATGGATCACCCAGGATTCACCAACCCAAAGGACCGCTGGATCGCCAGTTGAAAAATTTACCAAGGTCCGGCATCCGGCTCCGATCCTGAGCCTGGCGAATTGTTTTAGCAAGGATGATTTACGTGCCTGGTATGAGCGTATTGCAAAAATCGATGAACGTGTCTATCAAAGTGCTTTTGTGATTGAGCCAAAAATCGATGGATTAACCGTGGTATTGCATTATCAGGATGGGCAATTTGTGCAAGGGGCTACACGTGGTGACGGAGAAGTTGGAGAAGATATCACGACGAATTTGAGAACGATTCGGGTGATTCCAATGCACATACCGGTAAATCCTGATGGCCCCCAAGCTCCTTCCAGGTTGGTGGTACGCGGTGAAGCATTCATGTTAAATAAGGATTTTGAGGAACTCAACCAACGTTTACAAGAAGCAGGAGAAAAAACTTACCTTAATCCTAGAAATACCGCAGCTGGCTCCCTACGACAATTAGATCCGACTTTAACCGCGTCACGGCCGTTAACTTTGCTGACGTACCAAATAATCTACGCTGATGGGACGATCCCGACAACACAATGGGATACATTAAATACTTTAAAGGCATTGGGCTTTCCTGTTTCGCAAGATGTTACCTATTGCGAGAATCTTGAGCAAGTGTTTGGAGCGATAGATGATTGGGGTGAACGAAGGGACCGCCTGCCATATGAAGCAGATGGTATTGTGATTAAGTTAAATGACCTGTCATTGGCGGCAGAATTAGGATTTGTTGGCAAGGATCCTCGGGGAGCAATTGCTTATAAGTTTCCTGCTCGCGAAGTGACAACGCAGCTTCTCGATATTGCGATAAATGTTGGGCGAACAGGCGTGCTTACACCCACAGCGGTTTTGGATCCGGTTGAAATTGGCGGAGTTGTGGTAAAACAGGCAACACTGCATAATTTCGATTACATTAAAGACAAAGATATCCGCATTGGTGATCGGGTCTTGGTAAAGCGTGCAGGAGAAGTTATTCCATATATTATTGGACCTGTGGTTGAAGTGCGAACAGGTAGTGAGCGGTTATTTGAGCCACCGGTTTTATGTCCTGCCTGCGGTCAAAAGGTGGAGCATATTGAAGGGGAAGTTGCCTGGTATTGTGTTAATGCTGCCTGCCCGGCACAATTGGTGAGAAATTTGGAACATTTTGTTTCTCGTTCGACAATGGATATTGTAGGGATGGGGATAAAAATTGTTGAACAATTAGCCGAATCAAAATTAGTGACGGATGTTGCTGATTTATACCGCCTTACAAAATCCGATTTATTAAAATTGGAAGGTTTTGCAGATAAAAAAGCGGATAATTTGCTTCAATCGATTCAGACTTCGCGCGAACAGTCTCTACCTCGTTTAATCAATGCCTTGGGGATTCACGGGGTCGGTGAGGTTATGGCGGCCGATTTATCTCGTTATTACAAAGATTTGGATGAATTAAAGAAGGCGAGTGTTGAGGATTTACAAAAAATCGAAGGGGTTGGCCCAAATATTGCCCAGGCGATAGTTGATTGGTTTGAAAGGCCGGCCAATCAAAAATTGCTTGAGAAATTAAAATCGGTTGGATTATGGCCGGTAATGTCTGAAGATTTATTAAGTGTTACTTCTCAAGCATTATCTGGGCTTACTTTTGTTGTCACGGGTACTCTTTCCGGTTTTACACGTGATGAGGTGAAAGCATTTATTCAAGATCACGGTGGAAAAGTGAGTGATAGCGTCTCCAAAAAGACTGATTATTTGGTGGCTGGAGAGGCAGCAGGATCAAAATTAGATAAAGCCAGGACGCTGGGTGTTTCCGTGATTAATGAAGATCAACTGCGGCAATTGGCTGCAAATAAGTGATTGATAGAGTATCAAACCAATGAAAAATAAAGTCTATATTAAACCTGGACGTGAGAAATCAATCCAGCAGCGGCATCCCTGGGTATTTTCTGGGGCGATTGAAAAAATTGAAGGGACTCCTGAGATCGGAGAAACCGTCCAGTTTATTTCCAGCAATGGGGAATTTCTTGGCTGGGGTGCATACAGCCCAAGCTCAT
>JAJUJY010000238.1 GCA_029265085.1 Chloroflexota bacterium | reverse complement strand
GTAGGCTGAAAGATTGATCACGGTCTGCCCTTCGCCAGCGCCAATGATCGTTACCGGCTTATTGATACTTAATTTCTGGGTATAGGTGCCTGCTGCTACCTGGATGGTATCCCCAGCACTGGCCGCAACAAGAGCTTCAGGAATCGTAGCATAACAGGTTGGAGTGCTCCCAGGATCCACGCACAGCGTAGTCGCTGCCTGGACTGGTGCAGCTGCCCCCAGGCCAAACGCAGTCACCACAAACAGGGCTGCGATCAGCATCCGAGCTGCTGAGATGAAAAACCACTTACGATGAGTTTGCATTGTTCCCTCTACGCTTACAAAAAACTTTGGAATTAAAAAAAATAGCTACCATATCGGTAGCCGGTTGCGCCACTGGCTCCCTGTGTATGCCAGGCGCCCAAATTTGCTGGTGCAATCCACCACACCAACGCACATACACAGATCATCGCTTCTATCCGTTGATTAAGAAGAAAGTTTATTGTGTATGGTTAGTTCTTGATCACCCCCCCGGGTTAAAATTTCCGGCTGTTCGTGAATTGTCGAACAAGCCAGCGTTATTATTCTAGCACAATACCATGAAAGCGATCAATTTAATTACCGAAATATTACCAAACTGTAAGAAAGGTTTAAGAATTAAACCACAGATCTCCCCAATAAAAAGAGCAGTCCCGTATTTGGACTGCTCTTTCTGGTTTCAATTCAATGGTTTTATCCGCAGCTGCCGTTGCAGCCGCCGCTGGAACCGCAGGTGCTGCAGCCGCCCACACGCCCGCCCGCCAGTTCGTCCGGGGTGGCATCCCGCAGATCAGCAATCCGGGCACGGAAGTTCAACACCTTACCCGCCAGCGGGTGATTCAAATCCAGGCGCACATTGTCTTCGGTCACTTCGCAGATTGCTGCGGTTGTAACCCGGCCGTTATCGGTGCGGACGCGAATCCGCTCGCCAACCGTCGGGGTCATCGAAGGGGGAAATTGGTCGCGAGGAATGTCTGCAAAGGCATCCGGATCCACCTCGCCGTAGGCATCTTTGGCCGCGACCACCACATCTTTACTCTCACCAATCCCCAGACCAGCCAGCTCGCGTTCCAGGCCAGGGATGATATTGTTATAGCCCTGCAAATACTGCAGCGGTTCAGCTCCGGACGAGTCGATTTCTTCTCCATCCACCGTCAGGACATATTCCAGGCTGACAACTACGCCATTGGCGACAATTTTGGTTTGATCCATCATTTCTACCTCAACAAACACACTTAATAGATTCGAGCAAGCTGGCAGGCACAAACCTGCCAGACCACTTTTTGGACAATTTCAGTAGATTATACCACACGCGGAATAGATGGCAATGTAAACCAGAAGGTACAACCCCGCCCCGGCTCAGCATCACTATCCACCCCAACCACGCCGCCCATCTTATCCACGATCCGTTTTACGATGGATAAGCCCAGGCCGTGCCCGCTGGCGCGCACTTTGCCCACCCGCGAGAAATCTTGAAACAGGCGCTGCTGGTCTTCCAGGGATATTCCATCACCGTTATCGCGGATCCAAAAGCAGACCCAACCATCCACCTGCAAACCCGCCCCTAATTCAATCCGCGGAGGTTTGCCGCCGTATTTAATGGCATTGGAAATGTAATTTGACCAGACTTCTTCTACCCAGGCAGGGTGCCCAAAGGCCGCCGGCCATTCATTGGGTTTGATAATTTCTGCACCGGATTCCTCCATCATGTAGGAAAGGCGGTTTTCCACCTCTTTGAGGATGCCGGGGGTATCCAAACTTTGCAGCACAACATCCTGATTGCGCAGGCTGGCCAACACCAACAATTCATTAATAATGGTATTCGCCTTTTTTCCGGTTTGCAGAATTTGCTGCACCATATGAATCGCTTCATCGGACGCATTGGCTTCTTTCAGGCGGTATTCCAGCAGCTTGCCCTGAAATGCCAGGTTTTGCAGCGGATTTTTCAAGTCATGCGCAACCATTGAAGCAAACGCATTCAAATCGCCAATCAGTTTCTCGCGTTCGCTGATCTCTTGCTTAAGCTGTTCGTTTGCCGCCTGCAAAGCCTGCTGCGCCTGCACGCGCTCATTCACCTCTTGCTTAAGCGCCACATTTTTCAACTGCTCAATTTCAGCCTCTCGGCGGGCAGCCTCCACCTGGTATACCACCTCCAGGTTGCGCAGCTTATTTTCAGTATCATCGTTAAATACCTGTTCCTTGATTTTATGGAAACTCTCGTAATGATAAAGCGCCTTTTGGAACTGGTGCGCCATGCGGTAGGCAGCCGAGAGCGACTGGTGGGTTTCAACCAACCGGCCTTTCGCGTTAATCTCTTCCGCAATCGTCAGGGCATTATGCAGCGTATCCAATGCCTGCCCGGCCAACTGCTGGTCGGCATACACACTGCCGATATTTAACAAGGCGCCAACCACCTCATACTTGAGGGAAATATTTTTGGCAAGGCGTTTGGCGTCACTGTAACATTCCAGTGCGCGCGGATAATCTTTCATTGCCTGGTATGCCCGCCCCAGGCTGTTTAAAACCTCTGCTTCACCCTGCCGGTCGCCCAGATCACGATACATCTGCAGGCTCTTCAACCCGGAAGAAAGTGCAGCCGGGGTATTATTCAATCCGCGGTAAACAATGCAAATATTATCCAACGCGTCCGCCTGGGTCTTTTTATCCCCGGCGTCTTCTGCAATTTGCAAGGTTTTCAGCAGGTATGGCAGCGCCCGAGAATATTCCTGGCGCAGGATATAGATGGTAGCCAGGTTATTGAGCAGGGTTCCTTCCAGCTCGCGGCTTTCCATCTGCTGAGCCAGTTCCAGGCCCTTGAGGGTGTAGGTGAGCGCATTCACAAAACTGCTCAAATACAGGTACACCCCGCCGATCTGCGTCTGGATGATCACATTATCGCGGTCATCCCCCACATTTTGATACAACTCTTGCGCTTCCAACAGGACTTTTAACGCCTGGTCATATTCGCCGAGCTGGGTATAAAAGCCCCCCAGGTTTCTCAGGCTGTTTGCCAGCCCCAACAGCACCTGCGGGTCTTGCGGGTCTTCTTCCTGGACAATCTGCCGGACCTCATGCGAAATTGAAATAGCACGCTCCATATCCCGGAAGCGCAGTTTCAACGCCAGAGAATTCAGCGTTTCGATCTTCTCCGGTAGGTTTGCTGCTTGCTGAATTTGAAGTTCAAGGTCCTGGATCAGGTCAGCCATTGATTCTCATCTGTTTAAATCAATATTTGGGGAATACCAATACCTAAACGTTAATCTTAGCACAGTTTTTTACGGAATGGCATAAATTTATTCCTATTCGGAAATTATTCCGCTTATTCAGGTATGAATTCACCATTCTCCCCCTTGATTGCAAGTTAGGTGCCAGGAAAATCAAAAATAATTACCATAAAATTACCGCTTGGCCGGAACCCGCTATTCTTCACGCGAAATATCCACCCGCTTGCCATCTTCCAGCTCCAGGCTGGCCTGCCCGCTGTTTTGCATAGAATGGGCAATCAGGCTGCGCAGTTGACCATCCTCCAGGTGCGCCTCCAGGTCATTCGACAGGCGGGCATCCGTATTCAAGAAAATATTCAACAGCCCCACCGGAAGCAGCCATTCTTTGTACGCTTCGGCGGAGTGTTGATCGCCAATCCGGATGCGGAGCTTTTGCCCAGGCGAACCATCCTTGCCCGTGTGCAGCCGGGCAAACTTGCGATCCTCCGCCTGAGTTAGCTGCTGGTCGGCTTCTTCCACCGTAATCCGCCCCTCTTCAAGCGCTTCCATAATTGCCAACCGTTTCTCCGCAGCAGCCCAACGCGATCCGCCAACCCGGCGCTCCAGCAGCGCATAAGCCGCTGCGGCCGCCAGACCCAACACCCCCGCCCCATACCAGATCCAATTGGGATTAAGATAATCCATGACCAAACCAGCCAGCAGCGGTCCCACGGCCGATGGAATCACCCAGGAAAAACCATACACCGCCATGTAGCGCCCGCGCATCTCCTCCGGGGCCAGCCCGGCAACAATCGATTGCGAAGTGGGGCTGACCAGCATCTCGCCGATCGTGATAATGACCATCGCAGCCAGGAAAAGCACATACGTGCCGACAAAACCATACATCGCAAAGCCAAACGCGTAAAAGAGCGTGCCAACGGCCATCACCATCAACGGGCGGAATTTTCCAATTGCACGTGTGATGGGGAATTGAAACAGCACCACCATGGCCGCATTCAGGCTGAGAATATAGCCAAACATTTGCTCGGTTGTGCCGTGCACATCCCGTAAATATACCGCCAGCGTGGTGTTCATCTGCATATAAACCACCACCATGATCATCGAAGCGCCCAGGAACCAGGTGAAGGCAATATCGCGCAGCACACGCGCATAACCGGAAAAGGTTTGCCGCATACTCTCCTGGGGTTCATCCACCGCAGGCGGGGCTTTGGATTCCTTCAAGGCCAGCGCAGCGATCACTGCGGTGGTCAAACTGGTAAAGGTATCGATGATAAACAACAGCAAAAATGAACGCGCAGCCAGCAGACCGCCGATCATCGGGCCAATCACCACAGCCAGGTTAAACACCACCCGCAGAATACCAAACCCCTGGGCACGTTTGCTCTCCGGCAGCAAATCCGCCACCATCGCCTGCTGTGCCGGACCGCCCACCTCGGCCAGCAGCCCCACCAGCGCAACCACCAGGATAAACAGCTCAAAACGGTTGACCAGCCCCATCCCCAAAGCGGATAAAGCGCTCATCACCAGGCTAAAAATGATGATCCGCTTGCGGCCGATCCGGTCGGTCAATGCGCCGCCAATCAGATTGCTGACCAGTCCCGTAATGGAGAAGATGACGAATATAATCCCCACCTGGGTCATGCCAACATCAAATTTTTTGGTAATGTAGAGCGAAAAAAAGGGAAATAAAAGTGCGCCGCCCAAACGATCAATAAACGCACCGCCTACTAATACCCAAAACTGGCTGGGATATTCATGATACAGCGCGCGGAAATTCTGCAGTACGCCCCGCCCACCTTTTGCGGATTGGCTCATCTGTTTTCCTCCGGAGACAAAAATCAGATAAAGACAATCCAATCATATCACAATCGGAGGATGGTTAGGCGTCACCTGGCAGATTAGCTGGGCGGAGCGGCTTGGGAAAATGGATCCCCCGGCAGGGGTGAGAAGCTGGTGGAATCAATTGCCTTTGGGTAATCAAAAGCTGGCAGCCAATGGC
>JAJUJY010000279.1 GCA_029265085.1 Chloroflexota bacterium | reverse complement strand
GGAAAGCCTTTGGTGCCTTCAAGCAAATTCCGGTGCTGGCGCTGGCCGCGGTAGGCTTTATCTTTTTCTTGATCATTGTCGGCGCAAACCAACTGGTCAATCCGTTCTTGCAGGAACGTTTTGAAATCAGCCTTTCTACAGCAGGCTTCTTCACCACCCTGTGGGGCGTGGGGGTCGTCTTGGGCAGCGCGGTGGGCGGCTTCCTGATCGACAAAGTGGGCAGCCGCAACGGCACACGGATTGCGCTGGGCATTTCCCTGGTTTCGGTATTGATCCTCGGCTTCATTCCCAACCTGGGGCTGGCCTGGCCGATCGTGGCAATCTTTGGGCTGGCCTACGGAACCTACCAGACGGTGTATTTTGCCCTGGCAATGGCATACACCGAGCCGCGCATCGCTGCTTCGATGTATGCCATCTTGATGGCTGTTACCAATATCGGGCAAGGCGTTGGGCTGGCCATTGGCGGATTGCTGGTGGATGCAGCAGGCTACCAGTGGACCTTTATCATTTTCGCCGCATTAAACTTGCTGGCGCTGCCGCTCTTGCCCCTGGTCTTTGGCCGCCGCAGTCCGGCAGTACAACCGCAGCCAATCCAATAAGCGTTTAAGTGATCTATGTAACAGTACAAACGGAGCTGAAAGCCTCCCCTCTGCGAGTCTAAACGTAAGATACCGAACAAAAAAACAGCTTAATGAAAAAAAGCTGGTCTTTGCAAAGACCGGCTTTTTTTCATCATTCGTAAGAAACGAAATAACTTGCAACTTTTTATTTTTTGGCGCGTATAAGTCAATGGATTATTCAAAATTTTTGGAGCTATGATGAAACTCATTATTGATAACGTTAGCAAACAGTACCAGCGAAAACATTACAGTCTGCGCGATTTTAACCTGACCATGACCCCCGGCGTTTGGGGGCTTTTGGGACCGAACGGGGCAGGAAAATCCACCCTGATGCGCATTTTAGCCACCATCACGCACCCAAGTGAGGGAAAAATCACCTGGGATGGGCAAGATATCGTCCGCCAGCCGGATGAATTACGCAAAGTGCTTGGCTACCTCCCGCAAGATTTTGGGGTGTACCCCAACCTGAACGCAGTGGAATTTTTAGAATACATGGCTGCCATCAAGGGGCTGGATGCGCGGACTTCCCGCCAGCGCATTGACGAACTGCTCCAACTGGTCAACCTGACCGAAGCGCGCAGACGGCCGCTGGGCGGGTATTCCGGCGGAATGAAGCAGCGTGTCGGCATTGCCCAGGCACTCTTAAATGACCCCAAACTGTTAATCGTGGATGAACCAACCGTTGGTCTGGACCCGGAAGAACGCGTGCGCTTCCGCAACCTGCTCTCCGATCTTTCCGGCGAACGGATTGTGATTCTTTCCACCCATATTGTTTCAGATGTAGAAGCAGCCGCCACGGCCATCGCCATCATGAACAAAGGCTGCTTATTGCAGCAGGCCGCACCCGAGGGATTGCTTCAATCCGTTGAGGGAAAGGTTTGGGAATGGGTGGTTGCGAGCGAAGATTTGCAAGAAATCCGCCGGCGCTACCTGGTTTCTGGCATGCTGCGCCGCGCTGACGGCGTGCGCCTGCGCGTGGTCAGTGAAACAGCTCCCGGTACTGCGGCTGAATTAATCACCCCCACCCTTGAAGATGCCTATTTATACGCTGTCGAAAACGGACACAAAGGGACCGTCCAATGAAAACCCTGCGATCCATTGCTCATATCGTCCGGGCAGATTTCTTGGAACGCAGCCGCCGTTACAGCTTTCTGGTCATTTTGTGCCTGTCCGTTTACCTGGGGTACATTATTAACACCGGCAAACTGGTTCTTCAATTCGGCGGCTGCCGCGGCATTTATAACTCCGCCTGGCTTGGCGCGCTGACGACAATGGCGGCAATTTTCTTCCTGGGTATTTTCGGTTTTTACCTGGTGAAAGGTTCCCTCGACCGGGACGAGCGCACCGGTGTGGGACAAATTATGGCGGCCACACCAATGCGCCGGATAGATTATGTACTGGGAAAATGGCTGAGCCACATCCTGGTGCTGACGGTATTATTGGCCGTATTGGCGGTAGCGGCTGTTATTATGCAGTTTTCATACCGTGAAGACCCTCAGTTAAACCTATATGCGTTGTTATCCCCCATATTTTTGTTTGGGCTGCCGCTATTAAGCCTGATCGCCTCGTTAGCAGTTCTGTTCGAAACCATCCCCTTTCTCAAAGGCGGCTTGGGGAATGTGGCTTACTTTTTCTTATACATCTCAGGTCTGTCAGCCGTTGTCATGACGACCATTAATAAAAATGGGGTGGTTCTTTTTGACCCAACCGGCGTTGGTATCCTGGTTCCAACCATCAGCCAGGCCGCCCAAAAAGCCGGATTGGGCTGCGGAATTGGCTCATCCTTTACCATCCTGGGCGACCAGCCAATCAAAACTTTTCTATGGAACGGCATGGAATGGGATCCAACCCTGATCGCTACCCGTTTCATCGGAATCGCCGTGTCTTTGGTTTTGTTAGCACTGGCTGCTTTGTTCTTTAGCCGGTTTGATCCAGGTAAGTTGGGGCGTCCTGTCCGCGCAAAAAAAACCAGCGAGCCCAAAAACAACCTGTTCGCTCGTTTTGCAAGCTGGTCCGGTCAAATCACGGAACGGTTAGGAATTGGCAGCCTGTTTCAGGCCGGTATTTTCCGCAGTAATTTCGCGCAAATGGTGCTGGCAGAATTGAAACTCATCCTGAAAGGCCAGCATTGGGCCTGGTACGGCGGTGCATTGGTATTATGGGTTGGCGGATTACTGTCTAAACCGGATGGGATGGTTTATTGGCTGATGGCTATCATGATCTGGCCTGTGCTGGTCTGGTCCAAATTAGGTACGCGCGAAACACGCTACCGCACTGCTCAAATGGTCTTTTCCACAGCTCACCCGCTGCTGCGCCTGCTGCTTTCCACCTGGATCGCCGGCGTGCTGGTCAGTCTTCTGTTGGGCAGCGGTGCATTGATTAATTTCGCCAGCCACGGACAAACCACCCAATTGGGAGCCCTTTTGTTTGGGCTGGTCCTGGCCTCCTCTTGTGCTTTGGCACTGGGTGTATGGAGCGGCACCAGCAAAGTTTTTGAAGTGGTCTATCTGCTGGCCTGGTACGTTGGGATTTTGAACCAGGCACCCGGGTTGGATTTTGTTGGAACAACGCTGAATGCGGTTGTTTTCCGGCAGCCCGCAGGAATCGCGCTGTTCCTGGCAATCTGCCTGCTGCTGGCCGTGGTGGGGCGTAAGCGCCAGCTCGTATCCTGACATTTTTAACTGTGTATTTTGCAAAGGCGGCCTGGATAAACTTTCCAGGCCGCCTTATTGATTAATAAATTAAACCGCCATATATTTCAACCCATTTCTTGAAAATCGTCGCCTTCCATTTCTGGGATGATCGTATCAACAGGATTGGTTACTGCGCTATCCAGAACATGGCTGCTGGTGT
>JAJUJY010000014.1 GCA_029265085.1 Chloroflexota bacterium | reverse complement strand
GGTGTCAACATTGTCCGCAAGTCCTTGGAAGTCCCGATGCGCAAGATCGTCGAGAATGCTGGTAAAGAAGGTTCCGTGATTATCGAGAACGTTCGCCAGGCACAGGCTCGCGAAAAGAACAAGAACATTGGTTATGATGTTCTGCGCGACAACTACATGGACATGGTCAAAGGTGGTGTGATTGATCCCGCGAAAGTGACCCGCGGCGCGTTGGAAAATGCTGCCTCGATCGCTGCGATGATCCTGACCACCGAAGCCTTGATTACCGATGTTCCTGAAAAGGAAAAACCCGCTCCGGCTCCGATGCCCGAGTACTAAATCGATTTGATTGAATGAATGCAGACCGTGGCTTGCCACGGTCTGTTTTTTTACCTGACTGATTTGTAATGTGAGGCGGCAAAATTCGCCAAAATTTTTGAGTTATAATCATTTGGATGCTTACGAAAACAACTTCAACGACAAAAATATTAATCTTTCTTGGGCTGCTGATTGCGGCAAGCCTGAGTGCCTGTGCAGGGGACAAGCCGGTTTCGACGGCTCCTGCCGCTGAAACTGCGCTGGTCACGGATACGATTCCTCCTCAACCAGCGGCAACGATTACTCCTACAAGTGTACCGTTAGCGCTGCGGGTGAATGGCCAGGGGATCCCATTAGCGGATTATGAAGCTGAATTAAAGAGTTTGCAGGCTGCTGCAACCAATTTGGGCCTGACTCAGACACCGGAAGAACAACGGCGGCTGGTCATCGATGAGCTTACCGAACAAGCATTACTGGCTCAGGCGGCGTTTCAAAGCGGTTTTCAACTGGATGAGGCTCAAATAGACGGTAAGGTTAGCGAACTTGCCCAATCCCTGGGAGGGGAACAGGCATTGATTGAATGGCAAAACCAGGCTGGTTATACTGCCGATAGCTTTCGAAGCGCTTTAAGCCGTTCCATAGCCGCTGCCTGGCAGCGAGACCAAATTGTCCAAAGTGCGCCTAAAGCGACGGAACAAGTGAAAGCGAGACAAATCCTGGTGCGAACCACACAAACCGCTGAAAACCTGCTCCAGCAAATCCAAGCTGGCGCAGATTTTGCAACCCTTGCTTATCAGTACGATCCTCTCACGGGGGGAGATTTAGGCTGGTTTCCACGGGGATACCTGTTACAGCCAGCGGTAGAAGAGGCCGCCTTTGCTCTCCAACCTGGTCAGGCTTCGGGCATTATTGAAACCGATTATGGGTACCATATTCTCTTTGTGGAAGAAAGAAACGAACAGCGTCCATTATCAGCGGAAGCGCTGCTGGCTTACCAGGAGATTGCGTTAAGGTCCTGGTTGGAATCGAATAAGGCTCAGAGCAGTATTGAGGTCTTAATCCCATGAGTGAATTGATCCAGGAAGATCTACCCACACCAGTACAAGAACAATCACGGAATCGAGAAGAAACTCATTCCATTAAAGATTTATTTTTTAATGCCTTAACGATTTTGGTTTTGTTGGCAATTGTGGGTGTCATCGTGGTGGTAATGACCATATATTTCAATCCCAAAAGCTCATTAAACCCATTTCCACCTCCTGAATTGCCGCAAGCATTGGTGCTGCCTACGGCTGAACCGACCCAAGAGATCATCCTACCCAGTGTTGAACCTACACTTGAACCGGTACTGGCTGCTACACCAGATGCCGCCGCTGCCCAAACGGAGGCTGTGATTGTTGCAGGAACGCCTTTAGCCAGTCCAGAGGGACCTACACCAACGGCAACCCGGCCCAGCACGTATTTTGCTTTTGATGTGCAAAGTGTGCCCACACAATTATCTGCAACGCTTTATGATTCCAACCGGGCTTGCAACTGGCTGGGTGTTGCTGGACGTGTGTTTGATCTGCAAAACCGACCGGTAAAAGGGATCCGCATCCATCTTAAAGGGTTTATTAATGGGAAAAATGTGGATTTTTTAAGCCTGACGGGGACCGCTGTTCAATATGGCCCATCGGGCTACGAATTTACTTTGGGTGAACAACCGGTAGATTCTTATGATGCGGCCTGGGTACAACTTTTAGACCAGTCGGACCTGGCATTATCCGAAAAAATCTATTTTGACACTTCTGCCGATTGCTCAAAAAATTTAATCCTGATCGACTTTAAACAAGTTCGCTAAAACCAGTTGTAATGATTAACGGCAGCTGTTAGGCTGCCGTTTTTTAATCATCTCAGGAATTTTGGCTATTTAGGCCGCCGCGGATTCAAGTCAATGATTTCATCGCTGCCCAAAAAATCAGTTAATGGAGCAGCGGGAATAGCCATGACCTGTCCATTGGCAAAATAATCAAAATCAAAAGTGGTCATTTCGCCTGCTTTTTTCCCGGGAACCGGCATAAGCCTTGCGGTCAGCGGTTTATCCAGGCGGACCGATAGTGCAGCAATATCCAAGAGAAGCGCAGAAAGCTGCCCGGCGGTTGTATCACCGGGAACCGGTACAGTATCCAACCCGGTTCCGCATACGGTGGATAACAACAGCATATCTTTAATCGTCAATGGGTTTTCGGCACGGTTTGCCAGGATTGAATCTTCCAATACTGGCAGCATCATGCCGTTAAACCCGGCTTTTAACCAGTGCCCCTGATCCAGTGTGTCCGCAATAACCGCAGCTGCCGCAGTCGAGCCGAAATAGCCAACCTTTGGCACCCCGAGTTGTTCCAAAGCCCCACCCAGCGAGCACCAATCTTTAGGAAATGGAGCAGGGGAGAAATCAAAACCTTTAAAGGTGATTCCAAGTTCTTTGGCAATTGGGGTAGCAATATGGGTCAACCGGTCTGCTTCTTTCTCTAAAGCCTCTAGAAAGGCCTGACGGGCCTTTGCGAGTGAACTTCCACTGGAGAACGCCTCCAGAGCTGCATCTGCGCACTCAATCGCCAGGGAGAAGGCCATAGGGTGTCCGGGGGCATGGTAGGCGGCCGGGAAAAATGGGGTGTAAGGACCTACATTGCCTAAGGCTGCAAAGCGCAAATTTGTAAAACCATCCGGGGTGATGGTTGACGCTTTGGCAATAATTTCGCCGCAAGCTTTGACAGCGGAACAATCGACGCCAAATCCTTTTTTTGCCATGATGGCGGTAAAGAAGGTGTTTTTTGTTGCAGATAATAAACTTGGAACAACCTCAAAACTATGCGGGAATTCGGGCAGGGCTGGTCCTAAGGAGAGATACGAAAAACCATGATTGAAGGCATTGGTTTCAAAATCACTGGCCCATTTGAGGATACTGGCCAGTTCATGAGAGGGAGCAATGAGCGGAAAAGGGGGAGTGGCTAAGCGGGTGGTTTGAACCGTCCAACCGGATTGACTGAAGCGTGCTGCTAACTGTTTGGAAAAACGGCTCAATAATTCGATTGCATCGTCAGTGGGGTTTAATTGCGGGTCAAAAAAACTGGTGATGGAGCGGATCTTCATGATTTCCTCTGCCGAACGACTTCAAAGATTAAGATTGCGGCTGCAATTGCGGCGTTTAATGATTCGCTTTCGCCCGGCATAGGGATATGGATCATTCCATCGGCTGCCTCGCGCATTAATTTCGACGCCCCTTCGGCTTCACCGCCAATCACCAGGGCCAAAGGCTGGCGTAAATCCATTTCCCAACATGAATGACCTCCGCTTGATTCAGCGATGAATATTTTTGCTGGACCACCAGAGCGAAATTGGCAAAGATTTTTCAGATCAGTGTGGGTAGTTTGAAAGATGGGAAGGCGAAAATGTGCCCCCATGCCTGCGCGAACCACTTTGGGTGAATATGCATCTACTGACCCCGGTGTAAGAAATACGGCCTGTGCGCCTGCGGCTACAGCGGTTCTTAATAAGGTCCCCAGGTTGCCAGGATCACGAACTCCATCCGCAACGATGACAAAATCCCATTGTGGAGGGAATGGCTGAGATTTCATTGGCAAAATCGCAATGATTCCTTGGGAGGTTTCAGTGTCGCCCAGGCTGTCCATAAGGGATTGAGAGATTTGTTCAATGTCAATTTCTTGATGGCGATATTCGGCAATGATTTCTAATCCGCGCGGAGATAACGCATCCGAATACAGAATGAATTGAGGTTTCCACCCGGATCTTAAGGCTTCTTCAGTTAACCGAACACCTTCCACAATGAAGGCTGAATTTTTCATGCGGTCTTGTTTCCGCGATAAAAGCGAACGAACCAATTGAATTTTTGGGTTGTGACTTGAGGTGATCATGATTGTTCCTGGTTGAAGAATAAGTGAAATTGATTTAGAAATACATCCAGAGTGGGGTGGTCAATGATGGTTATTCGAACCAGGTTTAAGTTTGAAGCTGGATTTTTCAAAAAATAGTGCTGTATTTCTGAATAAATCAGGAAAGCCGCCCGGTCTTTTGGAAACCCAAATATCCCAGTTGAAATGGCTGGCAGGGCCATTGAGGTCAAGGATAAATGATCTGCCAGCGATAGGCTTCCATGAATGGCTGCGGTTAATTTTTCATCTTCGTCGCCTTCACCCCAAATGGGTCCAACCGCATGGATGATAAATTTGCATGGCAGTTTTCCTGAACTGGTTAAGGCTGGTTCTGAATGGCTGACTAAACCATGTCGTTCAACCCACAGATTGCTTTCGGCTTGAATTTCCCGACCTGCTTTGCTCACAATGGCTGCTGCAACCCCTCCGCCGTGCTGGAGATGGGCGTTGGCAGCATTGACTATGGCATCTACATTTTCTTCGGTGATATCACCGTGAATAATTTCCAAAACCTGGCTGGTTGGAAAGGCGTAAAATGCTTTTAGTTCGTTCATCCAACCCCTCCTGTAAAAATAACGATTCCCGAACAAATTAAGTATACCTGAAAACTGCAGGTGGAATATTTTCTCTTTTTAAGCGAATGTCTGTCTGTAAAAATGAAAACGGGATGGACAAACCATCCCGTTTAATGCATTGTACAGCAGACCTGAGAATGATTAAGCAGCTTTTGCTTTTTCGACGATCGCGGTAAACGCTTGCGGATCACGCACAGCTAAATCAGCCAGCATCTTGCGGTTCAAATTGATTTCAGCTTTACGCATAGCAAAAACCAATTTGCTGTAGCTGATGCCATTCAACCGAGCTGCAGCGTTGATACGGGTAATCCACAGTTTGCGCAGATCGCGTTTGCGAACGCGGCGGTCGCGGAACTGGTACCACAGGCTTTTGAGCATAGCCTGATTCGCCCGTCGGAAAAGATTGTGCCGAGTACCGTACTGGCCCTTGGTAATCTTCAGAATTTTCTTGTGTCGAATGTGGCCGCTTGGGCCGCCTTTCACACGCATACGAACTCTCCTTTGCGTACCCCTGGGCGCCGGTGATCAGGATCACCTGTTGCGAACACCCAACAGTCGCACTAAATAGTGGTGGATAACGAACTAGCCTAGGCCTTCTTCTTCAGATAGGGAGCCAAGCGAATGACGCGCTGGATGATATTCTCACCCTTAACAGCAATCATTTCAGATAACAGGGCTTTGGTCCGCTTGGAGGTGCGGCGGCGCAGATGGCTTTTGCCGCCCTTGGTGCGTACCAGGGTGCCCGACCCGGTCAGGCGGAACCGTTTGGAGGTTGCCTTATGAGTCTTCAACTTATATTTTTGGTCTTTAACCTTGCGAGGCACAGCGGAACTCCTCTCAATAAAAATATTGCGGTCTGCTTACACGCGACCGCAAATTATACCAGAAAATTTCAAAGTGGAGAAGCAAATTCCCCGGATTAGGGCTGGGAAGCGGCTTACTCAGCTTCTTCGGTCGTTTTTTCGCCTGCTTCACTGGTTGATTTCTTGCGTCCGCCAGAAGCTTTGGTGGGTGCAAGGACCATTGTCATTACACGACCTTCCATACCAGGCATTTGCTCAACCGTTGCGATGTCAGCCAGTTCGGTGGCAATTTCTTTTAAATCTTCCAGAGCGATTTCAGGATAGCTGATTTCGCGGCCACGGAAACGAATTGTGACGCGGACTTTGTTGCCTTCCAATAACCATCGGCGTGCATCGCGAGTCTTGAAACCACGATGATGTTCATTGGTCTTCGGGCGCAGCCGAATTTCTTTGACTTCAATCTTGGTTTGCGATTTGCGAGCTTCGCGTTCTTTCTTGGTTCGCTCGTAGAGAAATTTACCGAAGTCCATCACCCGGCAAACAGGTGGTGTGGCTCCCGGGGCAACTTCTACAAGGTCCAATTCGGCTTCGCGCGCCATCTTGAGGGCTTTGTCGATTGCAACTACCCCGACGTTTTCACCATTTGGGCCGATGAGGCGAACCTCTGGGACCCTAATTTGCTCATTTACCCGAAAATTCGTAGTACTAATGGGCTTTCTCCTTCCCTGAAAACAGGCTTGCTATAATCAAACGAGTCCGTTTGTTCTAGAACGGACCGGCGTGTTATGATCTTACCACATTTGCTCGAAAACCGTCAACTCTTTTGATCTGTACGCTGTAAAGTTCATCGAAAAATATTTTTACATTTCGAAAAAGATGGTCACCGGACCATCATTGACAATATCCACCAGCATCTCTGCGCCAAATTGTCCTTGTTGGACAGGAACACCTTGTGCAGCAAGGTGCTGAGCAAAACGTTCGACGAGGGGCTCGGCAATATTGGGTAGGGCAGCCTGAGTAAACGATGGGCGGTTGCCTTTACGGGTATCGGCATATAAGGTGAATTGGGAAACCACCAGGGCTTCCCCGCCTACATCCAGCAAGGAAAGGTTCATCTTACCCTGCGTATCTTCAAAGACACGCAGTAAGGCAATTTTTCGAGCCAGTGCAGCAGCTTGCTCATCGGTATCATCCGGGCCAATCCCTAATAAAATTACATAACCTTTCTCAATTTGAGAAATGATTTTCCCGTCAACCGTAACCGCACCGCGTTTAACGCGTTGTACAACCGCACGCATCAGGGTAATCCAATCGCTTCGCGAACTTCTACCATGGTTTGTTCGGCAATCTCGCGAGCGCGTTTACCGCCTTCGTTTAATATCTCCCAGATTTGATCTGGTTTCTGGTCGTATTCGCTGCGGCGTGCACGGAACGGTTCCAGATGAGTGTTCAGACTTTTAGCAAACCGTTTTTTGCAATCCACACAGCCAATACCTGCCTGCCGGCATTCTGTGTTGATGGTTTCGACCTCTTCTGCGGCAGAGAAAATTTTGTGCATGGTGAACACGTTGCAAATATCTGGGTTACCAGGATCGGTTCGGCGCAACCTTTGCGGGTCGGTTACCATTTGCATGACTCGCTGTTGGGTTTCTTCGGGTGTGGCTGCCAGTTCGATGTGATTATTGAGGCTTTTACCCATTTTGGCTTGACCATCAATGCCAAGCACCTTGGGCACTTCAGTGACCTTCATTTGCGGTTCAATCAAGCACTTGGTGTTATAGCGGAAATTAAAGGAACGGACCGTTTCGCGTGCAAATTCCAGGTGGGGTGCTTGATCCACACCAACCGGGACAAAATCGGCTTTGTACAGGACTATATCGGCGGTCATTAAGACCGGGTAACCGACCAACCCATAATTTACATTGTTCGCATGTTGGCGGACCTTTTCTTTAAATGTTGGTAAGTCAGTCAGTTTTCCAAGCGGAGTAACCATCGAGAGGTAGGTGTGCAATTCCATGACCTGGGGAACATGCGACTGGATGAACATGATGGACTCTTCCGGGCGGATCCCAACTGCAAGCCAATCTAATGCCATTTCATAGGTATTGGGACGCAGGTCCAGGGTGGTTTCCATTGTGGTCAACGCATGAACATCAACGATGCAGTAAACGCAGTTATATTCTTCTTGCATGGCAACATAATTGCGCATGGCACCTAAATAATTCCCAAGGTGCTGGCGTCCGGTGGGGCGGGCGCCGGAAAAGACACGGCCTTTCTTATTCATCATTTTTTAACACCTTCCTGAAGGTATTTCGTCACCAGCTTAACCACTTCGCCAGGATCGGCGTGGCGCTGAGTGGATAATTTGGAATAAATTAACGTTCCATTGACATTAATTTCATACCGGCCTCCCTCCGAGGGGATTAAGGTAATGGATTCAATCTCAGGTTCAAAAGATTTGAGCAGATCGGCCGCCAAACTGACAGCCCGGTCGGTATAGTGTCAAACTGAGCAGTATTCAATCGAGATTTTAAGCAACATTTCTTTTCTCCCAGGGTGATTTGTTCAAAATTATAATGCAAGCGGAAAAATTTTGGTAAAATGAGCCCATGGCATTTCGACTATTACCACGGGGGGTTCCATTTCATAAGCGTCTGTTTGATTTGGTATTAACGATCCCTGGCCTGGTGATTTTTTCACCCGTATTGGTTGTAGTTGGGTTGATTATTTGGGTAAAAGAGGGCAGCCCGGTGATATTTCGGCAGATGCGCCCAGGTTTACGCGGTGAAGTATTTACCTTGTATAAATTCCGGACCATGCGCAATGCAGTAGATCGAAAGGGCAAACCACTCCCAGACGACCAGCGGTTAACCAAATTAGGAATGTTTTTGCGTTCCACCAGCCTGGATGAACTTCCAGAGTTGGTCAATATTTTGCGTGGAGAAATGAGCCTGGTAGGGCCAAGACCGCTGCTGGTGGATTATCTTGGGCGGTATTCTTCCGAACAGTTTCGCCGGCATGAGGTGCTGCCTGGAATCACCGGTTGGGCACAAATTAATGGGCGCAACGCCTTGAGCTGGGAAGAAAAATTTCGCCTGGATGTCTGGTATGTGGATCATTGGTCTTTATGGCTGGATATCAAAATCCTCGCGCTGACTATTTGGAAAGTAATTAAGCGCGAGGGGATCAGTCAGCCCGGACAGGCGACGATAGAAGAATTTCAGGGTTCTAAAGACCACTTTGCCGGGCTGAAATAATCAAAATTTTCTATCAGGGCACGCTAAGGGGATTTATCCAGCCGCCCCGCAAATCTTCAATCAATTTTTCGGCAAGAGCTTTTTTGCCTGGGGTAAGCCAGGCTTCATTGACATCTTCAATTACCAGTGAGGCGGATAGATTCTTTCCGCCTTCACCTTTGAGTAGCCCAGGAAGAATTTCTTCAATTGCTTGAATGGTATCTTGGCGGACGGTTGCAACCCATTTACTGCGGTATTCATCGGCAGGGATTTGCGTACCGACCATTAAAATATCTTCATTTTGAATTGTGCCAAGTAGATCTGGCTGCAGGGCGGCAGCGGGGAGGGCAATCACCTCCAGACGGTTGGCTGTATCCATCTCGGCAAAAGCTGTTTGCCAGGCGGTGTTATCAGTTGGATTGGATACATTACCGGCGACCGGGAAAAACACGACGGGGGCATACACCGGAACACACCGGCCGCAATAATACCGGGCACCATTGGAGAAGCTGTCTTGTAATTGGCTGGCCAAAGGATCATTTGCATCAAATAAGCCCCCAACACGAAAATCCGGGGCAACGAGCGCTGCGATGAAACCGAGCAGAAAAGATTGTTGTGCCGGGTCTGAGCGAATTAGACTGAGATTTTCCGCTGTCTGCATCTCTTGATTACTGATGGCTACAAACTGTGTTTGCGGTGATGTGCTGGTCCAATTGATTAAATCCCCGGGTGGTGAAAGAAAAATAACCACCTTATCTTGGGGTTGGATTTCATTGGGCTGAACCGATTCAACCGTCTCAAAGACCATCTGAGCTTGATTGGCTTGTGCGGATATTGTGGATTGAAGTTTCTGCAAGAAATCACCGTTAACCTGGCCGCTTACCAATAAAATTCGATTGATTGCAGGCGTAGGTGTAGGTTCAGGTGAAGGAGACGGAGGAATATTCGCCTCGCTGGTTTGGGTGGGCTCAATCAGGGAAGAGGGTTCGGTCGGAATTCCTGAGCAGCCACTTGCAGCCAGAATCATTATAAGAAAAAGGGTGATGAAGAAGGTACGTTTTGACATAGGTTTAATTATAAAAGCGAAATAAAATTCTGTGAACCGCGCGATATGCGTATAGGCGTTTGATTGGCGCTGCTGGTCCAAAATACAATCTGACAGACTGTATTATAATTAGATCATGATTGAATTGACCATTCCAGGACGGGGTGTGTACAAATTGGAATACCTGGTTTGCGATGTGAATGGGACCCTGGCTGTTGATGGGAGCCTGATTGATGGTGTTCACCGGGCGATTACGCGCTTATCCGATCGATTAACCATTTATTTGGTGACGGCCAATACCCACGGAAAACAAGCACAAATTGATCAATATTTAGGCGTTCGTTCAACAATTTTAACCACGGGAGAAGAATTAGCTCAAAAAGCTGATTTTGTCCGCCAATTAGGGGCTGAACGTGTCATTGCGATTGGGCAGGGGGCAAATGACGCTGGAATGTTGAAGGAAGCGGCCATTGGGATCAGTGTGCTTTCAAAAGAAGGAACTGCCGTTTCTGCTCTTTTCGCCGCTGATATCGTTGTGGCAGATGTTCTTACTGCGTTTGAATTAATCGAAAAACCTATCAGAATGGTTGCAACGCTGCGATTATGAATATACCAACCAGTGAACCCATTTTACCTGATGATCCATCCTTGCCGCCCGCTCGGCGTAGAAGGCAGAAGCGCTCGTTATTGCCAGACCAAACGGGCGATAAAACGGGCTTGTTGGAGGCATTAGCCCACCAGGTGACACCTGCTTTTGATTTTTTTCTTTCCACATTGTTATCCGGATTAATCTTAGGGGCAGCTCTGATTTTTGATGCCCCCGCCTTATTTCTACTGGCCGTCTTATTTGCCCCGTTTTTAGGTCCAGTGGCTGGTTTGTCATTAGCAACGGTTGTTGGCTCGGTCCGGTTTTTCTTAACGGCGATGGCTTCTTTGTTTGTTGCCGGTTTAATCCTGTTTGGATGCGGGGCACTGGCTGGGGTAATTGCCCAACAGATGGCACCGGGTAAAGAATTTATCCAACCTATCTATCATATGTTTTTTTCCTGGCCAGACAGTGTGGTGTTGGTGATTGGCGCTGGGTTGACAATATATATGCTGGTGCAGTCTCCACGCCAACGCCCATTGATTCCGAACCTGGCACTGGCTTACACATTATTCTTGCCTTTGGGTACTGCGGGTTTTCTCCTTACAAATGGGTCTGCTGGTCTGTGGCTAAACGGAATTAATGTGTTTCTAGTGCATTTGGCAACCGCCGCTCTGGTTGGTGCAGCGATGGTGCTGATTTTGGGATTGCGCCCCGCAACAATCTTTGGCTATACCTTGATTACGATGATCATTTTATTTAGTGTTGTAGGGATTGGCCTTGCGGTTGGGCTGAATGAACCGCCGCAGCTACCAAATACTGAGATAACACAATCAGCAATGATCAATCCAACTTTGCAACCGGTGGAGGGTTTAACCAGCCAGCCGGTTGTAACGGATACACCTCAACCCCTGGTAAAGACATTAACCCCAACCAATACTTTAATTCCTTCACCCATCCCCTCAAAAACAGTAACTCCGCTGCCAACGCCAGTTTGGGCAAGAGTCGCATCACCACAGGGAGATGGAGCATTTGTGCGCAGCGAGCCTGGTGGTACAATACTAACCTCGTTGATTAACGGCAGTCCGGTGCAGGTGATTTCTGAGCCGGTTGTAACTGATGGGGGAACCATTTGGGTAAAAATCTTAACTGAAAACAACCAGGAAGGTTGGATCATGCAGAGTTTGTTAGCCACTGCGACCCCTTCGGCCGGTTGGTAAATCTATCCAAATGATAACGAACGAATAAATTATTTTTTAGGAGTAATGTATGACGATCCATTTCGGCACGGATGGTTGGAGAGCGGTAATCTCTGACACTTTCACTTTTCACAACTTACGTCTGGTCACTCAAGCGATTGCAGATGCGGTTGCCTCAGACCAATGGATCAATGGTGAAGCCAAAGATTTAACTCCTGACCCTAAAAAGGTTGTGATTGGTTTTGATACACGTTTCTTGTCGGATCGCTATGCCACAGAGGCTGCTCGTGTTTTGGCTGCGAATGGTTTTACCGTCCACCTTGCTCAGGCGGATGCTCCAACACCGGCGATTTCTTATGCGGTGCGCAACTTAAATGCCATCGGCGGAATCATGATTACCGCTTCACACAATGCGCCTCGTTATAACGGCGTGAAACTTAAGGCTGCTTTTGGTGGTTCTGCATCACCAGAACAGTGCCGCCGGGTCGAAGTTTATTTGAACGACAATGAGTCTTTAGGCCGCGGTCCCAACCTGATGGATTATGAGCAGGCCCGCCAGGCAAACTTAATTCAGCGGTTTAATCCCATCCCTGCGTATGCAGACCATATGCGGAAGTTGATTGATTTTGACAAGATTGCCGAAAACCCCCAACGCATTGTCGTTGATTCCATGTTTGGCTCGGGGCGAGGAGTAATTCGCAGTATTTTGCAGGGAACTGGCTGCGAGATTACCGAAATTCGCGGAGAAATGAATCCCGGCTTTGGTGGTGTACATCCGGAACCCATTGCCCGCTATCTTGGTTCATTGGCAGGGGCAATTGGAACTGGCCTGGGCAGCTTTGGCCTGGCAACGGATGGTGATGCCGACCGGATTGGTGCGATGGATGAACGGGGAAATTTTGTTGATCCACATAAAATTATGGCTTTGGCAGTACGATACCTGGTTGAAAAACGTGGTTGGAAAGGTGCGGTGGTACGAACTGTCTCAACAACCCGTATGATTGACCGCCTGGCAAACAAATATGGTCTGAAATTATATGAAACTCCGGTTGGATTTAATCATATTGCAGATTTAATGTTGAAAGATGACGTGCTGATTGGCGGTGAAGAATCAGGCGGCATTTCCTTTAAAGGACATATTCCCGAAGGTGACGGCGTTTTGATGGGTCTGCTGATTGTGGAAATGGTGGCTGCTTACGGTGGGTCTTTGTATGAGCTGGTGAATGACTTATTAGGCGAAGTTGGACCAGCCTTCTATGAACGCAAGGATTTACGCTTGCGCCATCCGGTTGCCAAAGAAAAGATGACCGCGAAATTAGTAAATGAAGCCCCTGCTGAAATTGGAGGCGAGAAAATTGTGGAAGTCTGCACCCGCGACGGTGTAAAGTATATTATGGGTGATGACTCCTGGCTGTTGATTCGCCCTTCAGGCACTGAACCTGTCTTACGAGTGTATGCAGAAGGACGGACGAACGAGATGGTCAAAGCGCTGTTGGGTTATGGCGAGCAGGTAGCAGCAAGCGTTTCTTAAAAATAATTTATAGAATTCAAAAAGGGTCTCACAATTGCGTGGGACCCTTTCTTTTTCCTGGTAGAGGATAGGTTCGAGCGACTTTTAATTAAGCACAGCTTGGTGTGCTATGTTTAATGGTTTGAGCGGATCAAGGTTAATTATTTCCGGCGAACCGCAGACGGCGGGCGATGAATACGATCACCAACAAAATGACAGCAAGACCAAACAGACCCGGTAAACCAACTTCATCTGCAAATCCGGTAGTGGGTAAAGCTGTTGTTGTGGCGACAAGAGTCTGGCTAGTGGCTGCCGGAGTACCTTGCGCAACCTGGGTCAGAAATGCTGCCACGGTGGCGGTTCGGCCAGCCTCATCAATTGCACCAGGAGATAATGTCTGTGTAGCCGTTGGTTGAGGGGTTTTGGTTGGTACCGCGATAATTGGGGTGGGGGTGAAGGTTGGCGGCATCGATTTCTGCGTAGCCTGCTGGAAGCTCACACTGGCTGTCTCTGTGGCCGCCATAGCGATTGCTGTGTTTTGGGCATTGATTTGGGCAGCCTGTTCTTGGAACCGACCAGCACCCTGGCCTCGGTTAAGCATAAAAATCACCACAAAAGCAATAATCGCCAGAACAACCACGCCGCCGATAATTCCAGCTGCGATCAGGAATGTCCGGTTTGCACCACCAGGGCTGTCCTCTTGGGGGCCTTCATCAATGGGAGTGCCCTCTGAGTAGTTGTCTTCGTATTCTTCAAATTGATTGTCGTCATAATCTTGGTTGTTGCTCATAATAACCTCTCCTCGTGTTTATTCTAGCACATCCAGGTTAACCAAAGGGATTAATACCATCTGATTATCTTCCAGACGTACTTCGGCGGCTGCGATACGCTGACCATTGGGCATATTGGTCAGGCCTGGGAGTAAACGGGACAGCGAACCCACCATACTTGCATATGGGTGGCAGGTGATTCGTACTAACTGCCCAGGTTTTAATTCGGTTGTATCTTTGGGGGTTTGCCCATTGGCAGGCAAGGGGATGACAATTTCGGGTTTTTCGCCGTGAATCGGATCAAACCCGGCATTCATTGATATTTCCCTTTTATCATTGGTGGTCAGCAGTTTAAAGGCGCTGCTGTTAATCGGCATTTTTCCAAAACCTTCCAATAAGATAATTGGATAGGGCATTTTCTCGGCCTGAATCATCAAGTCTGAAGCCATTGATCCCAGGATCAATCCACGCAGCGGAAGTTCTGCGGCTGCCTGTAACGCATCGACAGAGCGGCAGGTGCCTGCCAAAACGATTCCTCCGCGCATGGTTACATCCAGATTAGAGCGGGTTAATTCAAAATCGGATGTTTTGGCAAGGGAAATCATTAATCCGGCGTTGATTGCCTGGTTTCCCCACATCCCTTGAATTAAAGCGCCGTTTGCCTCAACAATCACACCCCGTTCTGGCAAGACTTCGGTAACTGTTCCGCTGATACCGGCTTTTAATTCGTACACTGCCCCAGTCATCTCAATCAAAATTTGACCGCGGGAAATGGCAACAATTGTGCCGTCCGAAGTAGCGCGGATCACTCGCGGGAGAATGCCTTTGGTTTGGGCTAAAATATCGCCTTTTTGAACTTTCTCGCCAACCTGACGTTCAATACGCCGGTGTGTTTCATCAACCCGGCGTAAACCCAATGCACGGCGCACGTCAATTAGAACATGTTGTCCGGGGGCTGCGGATTCTGCCACAAGATCAGTGGCATTGACCTTTTGGCCAACCCGTGCAACAACACGTCCTTTGCCTGGGAGCATGCGTGCCCGGCGAATTTGAGCGAGAGGCAGGATATGAGTTACAGAGACAGTCATTGTCATTTCACCAAAGAAGGATTGCAATAATCATACCAATTTATTATACGCCTAAGGCAAGAGTCCATTTCTTGAGCATATCCCGGCGGCGAGCTGCATCCGGCGGCAAATTCAATGGACGCCCGCGGGCATCGATAATCGCTCCGCAAGCCCCACCGGTAATTTTGAAACTACGCACCTGGCTGCGGTTGCTGGGATCAATTTGAACAGGACGGAGCGGCTGAAGGTGAACGCGGGCTACCTGACCGGGTTGGATTGGCAGCGGAGTGATCATCCCCTGTTGAACTTCCAGGGCAATTTCTTGACCGCTTTCATATTCCACGCGCACCTTGAGGATGGGAGTACCATACCGGGCGCTGCTGATTGGAGAGATGACTGTACCAAGATTGGTGAAGGCATTACTTTCCATGATCTGGACCGTTAGTATCGGATTGGTAGCAGCTATTGCACCCAGCGAAGGGGTTAAACCATAGGGATCCAGCACAAAGGTGGTGATACCAGCCGGTTGAATACTGTCCAACAGCATTAATAAGCTTTGAGCGGGAGTAGTATTTTGGGTAAGCACCAAACCACTGGCTAAAATGGGTTCGTAAGAATTATTGTTTTTAATAGAAGCCAAAGTTGAATTCTTGATGGCTAATTGGATGATTTGCCGGGCAACCGCCTGTTCGATGGCCAGCGAGTCTTGGGTGATGGGAACATTGTTTGGAAGCAAGGTCTTTTGGAATAGATAGTCCCGTACGAAATCATCCGGCAAAACCATCGGCAGCCAGCGTGTTATTTCTTCTAATCGGGTTTGTTCCAGAGTCTTTGAAAGCCCACCGCCAATCCCGTAGGGTAAAACTTGCAGATCGAGATTGCCTTCTCTGGCAGCTGCCAACGTAAATGCATTTGCTCCTACATCGATGCCTAACACTGATTTCTTAGGGTTATTAATTCCGCTCAAGAAGCGAACCATCCGGCCAAATGCCATTGGCGTTGGCATTGGAGTTGAGGCACATATTGAACTGTATGATTGCATTCCGCCAATCTGGCGGGAGCGGATCTGGTGCAGTACATGCATCAATTGATCTTGTGCTGGACCGATATTTTCCTGATCAATTGTTGGCCGGACGTTTGGGGCGACATGGATGTTGGTCAATTTTGAGAGAGAATCTTGGATATTTTTGGAAATTGCCTGGTTTCCAGAATATAAAATCTCTGGCCGCCGGTCGCGGGCAGTTACCTGTAGAGCTAAGGCTACCAGGTCAACCAATTTTGCAATGGACCGGGTTGCTCCGTCATCTGTACCGCCTGCTAAAATCAGTAATTCTGGCTGCGATTTGAGAATAGCATCCAGTTGTACTTCTGCTTTGCGGCGGTCATTCATCCCGATTTTTTCTGCCAGGAAGGCATTTACCGTGCTGGCCAGACGGTTAGCGCTCTCTAAGGAAACATCTTCGAGCAGTCCTAAGGTGACGACTTTGATTGCCTGCCCGGCAGAATAGGTCATGACCAATTGGTCCACACCAACCCCATCTGTGCGGCTTGGAATCATCAACCGCGATTCGATGAGCAAGGTGCGTCCAGTAATTTCCTCAATTTTTTTGGCAGCCTGATAAATTCCTTCGCTGATATCGAAAAACGGTGCACCATAGGTGCTGGCAGAGCGGCTGGCGCCGACAAAACGATATTGACCGTCCACCACATCAAATAATAAGGCGCGGGTATGGATCGATCCGATATCTATGGCTAGAATTGATTCAGCATCAACGAGAGAAGTAGTCATAACCGCCTGCTATGATAGGATGGTTTGAATAAAAGTCCAGATAAAGTTCAACCGCTCAATTAATGCGGTAAGAGCGGCCGCAACAACCCCGGCAAACAGGGAGCCGAGCGTGACCCCAATAAATATTTGGCCGATTTTTGCCAGGATTTCCAATGGGAGGGATCGGGTTGATTCTTGAGCGCTTTTCCGGCGTGATCCGAAATGGAAATATGCCAGAGTTCCAATGGTTCCGATTAAAAGGACCAGACCACTGATGAGTTGTGTTACGGGATCATTCATCCCTGTGTTTTGGGATAGATCAAACGGTTGGATCGCACCATTAATTTGCCCCTTGAGGGTTCCCATCAAAGCACCGCTAATCGCAATCGCGGCTCCGGCACCCACTAGAAACGCCATGGAGATGTTTCCGGCCGCAGAAAAGCGTGGAAACAATTTAAAGATCAATAAAATACTTAAGATGATTGGGATGATTAATAATAATTTGCCACCCAGCTGTAAAGTAAAAAGAGGAACGATCAGGCGAGGAAAAAGAACCTGATAAATGAGCAAGGTCGCAATATAACCCGCCGAAACGCCAACGAAAATATAAGTCCCAACCCGGAACAGCGGATTATCTCCCAGGATATAACTTAATATCATCAAGGTGAAGAAGAATGCTACAAAAGTCCAGATTAAATCCGCGTTCATGGGTTATGCCTTCTTCGCTGTGCGTTTATTGTTGAGTAATGACCGGACACCCTGGAAAACTCCACCAAACAAGATTAATCCGGCAAATACAAGCATTCCAAGTTGGTACGAATCCCAGTACAGGCGAGTTTCGCCAACAATACTTTGGGAGATCGATTGGTAAGCAGCGCTTCCTGATAATCCAGCTAACAATCCCTGGATTTGTCCAGCAGCAGCATAAGGCTGTAAGATGGGACCGGCTTGTGCGCTGGCGATAACTAGCAGCGGGGTTCCCTCTAAGGAAGTGCCCACCTGTTCTATCCAGGCGCGGCCAGTCTCTGCTTCATTGGTTAATACGATGACGGCATCGAAGTCATTAATTTGGTTGATATTTGCTAAGATAGGCGAATTCCAGGCAGGCCGGCTTTCAAAGGTTGCAGGTGCTGCATTTTGCGGATTGGCAGCCAGGAGAGCCAGGCCAGTTGCTCCGCCAGGGAGATACCCCAGGTTGACCACATTTTCGTTGATCAGGTAGCTTGTCTGATAAAGTTTGGTTTCTTCAAGTAATTGGTTGCCTAAGATTGGACCAGCGGGTGTGGTCGAGATTAAGGCAAACTTGGCATTTTTCGCCATTAGTTGTGCAACAACGGGCTGAGAGATCGTTTTGAGTTCACCAGCCAGGGATGCTTCGTAATCTACAGCCAACAGAACGCGTGGAGAGCCGCCATCTGCACCCTGGAGCTGGTTAAGCGTTTCAAAAAATTTGAAAGTTTCGGTTGGGAACAGGTTAGGAAGCGGCATTTGTTGGGCACCGCCGAAGACAAGAACCCCAATCAAAATCACGACTAATAAACCAATTAACATCCGGCCAAATACACTGGGAACGCTGCGGTCTTCTTCTCGAATAGACACTCCGCGGGTTTCATTGGAAATCAAGTTTTCCAACAGCCCGGCGTAAATCCGCTGTTTTTCATTAATTTGCAATTTGGCTGTGTAAACAGGTGGTTTGGCATAACGTGTAACCAGATTTTCACCCGGTACTACTCCCTGATAGCCAGATAAAGGACCACTTCTTTCAATACGTTCATCGGAGTCCGTTCCAACACGGCCAGGGGCAGCCGATTCGACTGGGCGCATGGCTTGCAGCCAGCCTGGCAATTGAGCAAGCTCCAGGGAGCTGTCTACAGTTTCGGGGACCTGTGATTCTGGTATTTCCTCTTTGCCCTCTGCAAACCAATCAGGAAGAAGGGCTTCATCAAAAGGCTGGTTGGGAATTTCTGAAACAAAGGCTTCGGTTGATTCTGGCTGCGTTTCGGCCTGTTTGGGTGTTTCTGCCGGTTCTTCACCAATCTCAGATAACCAGGCGGAAAATTCCGATTCACCAAAGGGAGAAGTGATTTCTTCACCTGCTTCCATTGGCTGGTCTTCGGTTGGAGAAAATTGGGTTGTGAATTCGGGTTGACCAATTGTTTCAGGCTCGTCTTGAGCTATTTCAGCCTGCCCTGATAACCAACCTGGAATGCTCTCTGCCGATTCTAAAATTTCTTTTTCTTCTTGTGCAGAGAAATTCAGCCAACCAGGAGTTTCTTCCTGGGCAGCAGGTTCTTCATTTGTAGGTGTTTCAAGACCCGCCATCCAATCCGGAATTTCACTGGATGATTCATCGAACGGCTGGGCTGATTGGGCAGCAGGCTCTTTAAATTGGCTCAACCAATCTGGGGTTTCGGCCTCAGTAGGGGTTTCGAATTCTGTATTTGTATCCTGGTGAACATTTGCCTGATCGAACCAGCTTGGAAAAGCTTCCTGGCTGGTTGAATCGTCGATTGGCGATTTTTCCTGGCTGGACTGTTCAAAAGATGCCCAATCGACCAGATCGTTTTCATGAGCTGGTTCTATTGGTTGAGCAGTTGGCTGGTCTTCTGGAATTTCTGCAAAAAGCCCCAGAGATTTAAGCCACTCATTATCATCTTCAGACTCACCAGAAATAGAATTTTCTGTCTCTTCGGCTTTCGGCCATTCAGCGGTTTGACTCAATTCCTCCGGCTCCTGGATGAAAGGCTGCTCCGGACTGATCCCTGCTCCCCAGTTTTCCAGGCTTTTTAACCATTCATTGTCTTCATTATTTGTTGGAGTAGGTGATTTCGGTAATTCGTTTGATTGGAATTGATTAAACCAATTTTCTTGCTCTGCCGCCTCGGTTGAAGAAGGTTCAGGACTGGTTTCAGAAGTATGCATTTCTTTGAGCCAGTCTGGTAGATCCTCGTCGTTTTCTGGGTTATATTCTTCTTTTTCGCCTATTTCTTCCTTGCTGCGTTGGCGAATTCGCTGCAGCCAATCGGGTATCTCTTCGCTGTTTTCCTGCTCATCCGGAATTTGATCGTTGGAACCAGGTTCTTCCACCTGGGATGAGCCATTGGTTTCACTCCGTAAGGAGCTTAACCAATCAGGAAGCTCATCGTTACTGCTGGCTTGCTCAAAGGGCAAATTGGGAGTATCTGTTAGCGACCGGAAACAGGCTTTACAAAATTCAGCCTCGGAGGGATTTGACGTACCGCAATAAGGGCAAAGCAATTCACTCATGGGGTTATCCACTATACGGCCGGTCTGCGCCGATTAATATTCGAAGTCCGGTTGTAATTCCGCCTAAGGCGATTCCCAACAAAATTCCGCGTGCCCCGGCAATGGGAAGAGAATTAATGGCGGCTAACAATTCGCTCACCAGTGGAATTCCAGCTCCGATAGAGAGAAATCCACTGCCTACAATTAAAAATATTAGCGCACTAAACGCAAAGGTGAAGGCTAACAGACCGCGGCGTTTTTGGAAAAGGCGCACACTGGCAAAGGCTAAAGAGATTGTCAACACACCCATTAAACTTGCTTCAATCGGTACTTGAATTGAAGTGATGATTTTTTGAAAAAGCGGGTGCGCAGGTCCCAACAGCAAACCTGCAGCCAGTGTCAGGATAAAAGCAATTAGGAAGAAAATACTGTAAACATCCCGGTTTCGTTTGGATGTGAGCTTACGCCAATGAACCCCTAGCAAATTGATAATTGCGATCAAACCGGCAACTGCAGCCAGAATCACTGCCCATTGAATGAGAGTTACGCGTATGGGAACTAGAAAGGGGAGCGGGAATAACGTGCTGATTAAAATTATTAATCCAACACTGATTGCAATAGCGGTTGATACGGGAGCTCTCATAAAATACCTGCCAGTTTCAGGACAGATCCAATGATCAGGAAACCAATAACACCCCAGCGTAAAATATCCTGGGTGCGTAAGCTGGCGTAATGGATAGGGCCGGCTTCAAGATAGGCGGGAACTGCATAAACTTCCTCGCCAATCAAGGGCTCTGCTGCGCTGGCGTATAGAACAGCCTGTGCAGATAACGAATCACTGGCAGCTAAAACAAACGCTCCATCTTGTTCTGCGGCTTCACTCAATAACCCAACTTCTGGGCCAAAGTTGCCGACCAAAACATGCGCGGTTACATTTTCTGTATCTGTTGTTGGGAGTGCCCCTGCAATATAGGAGAATGGGGTAGGACCAGTCAATCTTCCCCGGTCTGGTTCGTAAAGCTCCAGCGCATTGCTGATCCGGTATGCTGCTTTTAAGGTATCCTGACTTAAAATTGCCAGGCCGCCGTCACCGCTGGTGGCGAGCGGAGGACGATCGCTGACCGAACTGATCGTAGCGATGCGTTCAAGCGTACTCAAGCCAACCAGGCTCGCTGCGGCAACAGGTTCTGTCAGGCTGCCTTTTCCCAAGGAGATATGTAACCGGGTACCTTTTTCTACGGCCAAACCAATCGCTTTGCGCAATTTTGTGATGGCTGGAATATGGCGAAGCGGTAACCGCTCTCCTTTTTTTTGCGGCAGTGAATAAAATAACATGAACCCTGCCGAGATTAAGATGATTACCAGTCCAAGGATGTTTAGGAGCATGCTAACTATCTATGTTCTCCTTGCGCAGGAATGTAGTAAACGAACGGCTGAGTTCGGGGTTTTCCAGGACTTTAACAAAGGCTTGCCATTGACTGTTGTCGCCATTTTGGCGATCCAGAAACGGTAACCCTGCAAAAAGAACCTGGGCAAGCAGTAAACGGAGTGGACCAAGTGCGTCCAGAAGTGTCGCAGCCAGGTCTTTTATCCCCCGGTTATGCAATGATTGCGCCCAGGCTGTCCAGTACCTCTCAGGCTCATGCATGTAATCAGTATAGCACAAATTTCCAATATCTACCTCAAATATCTTTTATGCCTTAATTGGCATCCTTTCAATTTGAAGCAGGTTAAAAAATGGAATCAATTAAATGATTTTAACATTAATTCAGGAAACCATAGAAAAAATTGGCAGCCATTTCGCATAACAAAATTGTAATTTGCTTATTTTGCGAAATACCATAAGTAAGTTCCGCCATGCTGTTCTTTGTACTTTTTTATCGCGGATTTCATTTCCTCAATGCCGCCCCAAAACGTGCTGATTTGAGATTCGTGGCAGGCTACAGCTTCTTGCCAGGCGGCCAAACTCTGCTCTGAGATAGAAAATTGTCTTGCCAGGCTGCCCACAGGTAAAACATTTTCTAACTGGGATAGATGCTGGGCTGCATACGGGTAATCGGCATAAAAATATAGAGGGTTGCCGAGCTGTTCGGCTGCCTGCCGGACCAGGTGATGATCAATGTGCCCGCCCAGGGTTAAAGGGCTTACCAGCTGGGCGTCTTGGGGGAGCAAATTTCGAATTTGTTGGCTGATCAAATGCATTAATGGGTATTCCACTGCTGGGAGAGGTTGGAAAAGCAAATCATTTTCTGGGATAAGCGGTGCGCCAGTAAGCGGATTACGGCGGTAGATACAATCAGGGATGTTAAAATGCCTGTATTTTGCTCCTAGCCTCTTGCACGCAGCGATATCTTCCTGGCGGCGGGCTGCAACTGCTTGAATACCGGTATTCCACCGCGCGTGAAGCTCTAATGCCAGCGGCGATAGGGGAAAGTCCACCGGATCACCAGCACAAATGGTCCATATTTCTACAGCTTCATTTGTATGAAGTTGCTCCCTAATGATTCCGCCGCAAGAAAGAACTACATCATCCAGATGTGGGGATAGGTATATCCAGGTCATTCGTTTACAATCCTAAATGCGTATCTATTGAAGATGCGCAGGCGATACCGGTTAATGATAAAATATTTTTATATATCATACCTGAGAAGGAGGGACCCATGGGATTTTTTGAAGATTTGTTTGGCAAGCGTCCATATCCCGCACAGTTAAAACCGGAGATTGATAAGATCGTTGAAGAATTGGTTTCAATTGGTAAACGGGATGATTTCTTGTCGGAACATCCAGGGGGTCCTTTTAATATGCACTGCAGGCATATCCGGGCTCGTGAGATTGGAAAAAGATTAAATGAAATTGGTGGGGTTGAATTGATGGATTTCATTCAACGCCGGATTGCCAAAAGACTGGATGCGAATCTGGCTGCGCATTTGTCATATGCCTGGACGGACATCGGCAAGTGGATTCCTTAACCATCAGGTATGTAATGAAGGAAAATTTTCATTTTTGCCGGTGTGCTTGACAATAACTTATAGTTTGAGTAAACTCGACTGCGTATGGGGAGTAGCTGCCCAAGAAATTGGGTTTAACTGTCGTCATGACGAAGGTAACTTCCGGCAGTTTTCGCGTGATATGCGCTCAGCAAGACCATCTTCGGGTTTCCGTGATGGTCTTTTTTTATCTCGGGAGCAGAAATTATTAGCGGAGGGATTATGAAAAATTGGTATCAAGTAACTGTTCCGGAAACGCTTGAAAAACTGGAGACAAATCCAAAAGATGGTTTAAGTTCTGAGGAAGTCTCCCGCCGTCAAGCGAAATACGGCCTGAATGAATTGGTTGACAGGGGGATGAAGTCGCCGTGGAAAATTTTATGGGAACAACTAACCGGCATTATGGTTGTGATCCTGATGATTTCTGCGGTGATTTCTATTTTGCTGCAAGAATATAAAGACGCAATCGTTATTCTTGTTATTGTTGTCTTGAATGCTATCTTGGGCTTTACTCAGGAATATCGTGCAGAACAGGCAATGGCCGCATTGAAAAAGATGGCGGTTCCCAAAGTGAAAGTTCGCCGTAACGGTCATCTGGTGGAAATGCCTGCGCAACAACTGGTGCCGGGTGATATTGTACAACTAGACGCTGGTGATGCCGTACCAGCAGATGCTCGGTTAATTGAAGCGATAAATTTACGGGTACAGGAAGCCGTCTTGACCGGTGAATCGGAGCCCGTAGAGAAAAACACGGACGCCATCGCAAGCGAAAACGCCAGTTTGGGTGACCGGTACAATCTTGTATATATGGGAACTGTTACGACCTATGGCCGCGGATTGGCTGTGGTCACCAACACGGGCATGAATACCGAATTGGGAAAAATTGCTGATTTGATTCAATCGGTAGGCAGCGAGTCAACTCCTCTGCAGCGTCGTCTCGAGCAGTTGGGTAGGGGATTGGCAATTGCTGCCCTGGGAATTGTGGCCGTCGTATTCGCATTAGGCGTTTTGCGTGGTGAGCCGGTTCGGATCATGTTCCAAACAGCCATCAGCATGGCTGTGGCGGCTGTGCCGGAAGGTTTGGCAGCAGTTGTAACGATTGCTCTGGCTTTAGGTTCGCAAAGGATGCTTCAGCGCCGGGCATTAATCCGCAAACTTCCCGCGGTAGAAACTCTGGGCTCAGTCACTGTGATTTGTTCTGACAAGACCGGTACATTGACTGAAAATAAAATGACGGTCACCGTTGTGGATGTGGCAGGTAATAAGCTTAACTTCCTGGAGGAAGTCCGAAGTTTTACCCCGCTATTAAGCGCGGAGGAAATTGCCCACCCGATCCTGGTTCAAGAACCAGCCGTAGCTATGATGTTGGCTGGCGGGGCTTTGTGCAATGATGCAATCTTAGAGAAATCTGATGACAACAGCGGATACAGTTCAGTTGGCGATCCGACCGAAGGCGCACTGGTTATTGCAGCCGCACGGACTGGATTGATGAAGGCAGATTTGGAAAAAGCGATGCCGCGGGTTGCAGAACTGCCCTTTGATTCAGATCGTAAACGGATGACGACCATTCATGAAACCAGGCCGGAGCTTCTTCCGGAAGTGCTAGAAAAACAGTACCATTCTATGCCGTCATTGGCAAACCAGCCCTATATCGCCATTACCAAGGGTGCTGTAGATGGTTTGCTGGAGGTCTGTGACCGGGTCTGGTTTAATGGACATGAGGAAAAAATCGATGTATCCTGGCGGGAACGGATTGTTGAAGCCAATAATGCGATGGCCCAAAACGGTATGCGCGTGCTTGGAGTGGCCTACCAGATTCGACAATCTGCGCAGATAAAAGATACTGACCAACCGGTGGAACAGAATTTGGTATTGCTTGGTATGGTTGGCATGATTGATCCTGCGCGCCCTGAAGTAAAAGACGCAGTTCATACCGCACAAACCGCCGGTATTCGTCCTATCATGATAACGGGAGACCATCCACTGACGGCGCTCCACATTGCCAAAGATTTAGGCATCACCCGCCAGGGACGTGTTATTACCGGCCAGGATTTAGAGAACATGTCGGTGGATACCCTGAAAGATCAGCTTGAGGATGCTTCGGTGTTTGCCCGGGTATCACCGGAACATAAGCTAAAAATCGTTCAGGCCTTGCAGGATAAAGGCCAGATTGTGGCGATGACCGGTGACGGCGTTAATGATGCCCCGGCACTGAAGAAAGCTGATATCGGTGTCGCTATGGGTATTACTGGTACCGATGTTTCTAAAGAAGCTTCGGATATGGTGCTGTTGGATGATAACTTTGCGACTATTGTGGCAGCCGTGGAAGAAGGCCGCCGGATTTATGACAATATCCGCAAATTTGTGAAATATGCAGTTACCTCTAATGCTGGTGAAATTTGGGTGATGTTGGCTGGGCCTTTCTTAGGTTTGCATTTACCGCTAACACCTTTACAAATCTTATGGGTCAACCTTGTAACTGATGGTTTACCGGGTTTGGCATTAACAGTCGAACCGGCTGAAAAAAACACAATGCTGCGGAAGCCGCACTCCCCTAACGAAAATATTTTTGACAGAGGCATGGCTCGAGATATCATCTGGATTGGCTTACTGCTCGGGTCCGTATCCCTGGCTTCTGGATTGTGGGCTATCAACACCGGACGAACCGAGACCTGGCAAACTATGATCTTTACAACACTGACATTCGCCCAAATGGGGAATGTGTTAGCCTTAAGGTCTGACTGGTATTCACTTTTCCAAATAGGATTGAAGACGAATATGCCGTTGTTGGGTGCAGTAATCCTCACAATCCTGTTGCAATTTGCAGTGATTTATCTGCCTTTCCTGCAAAATGTGTTTGGAACAGTTGCTTTGCCGCTGGTAGATTTATTGGTTAGCCTGGCAATGAGTACAGCTGTATTTATTGGGATAGAGATCTTTAAGATATTCATGCGGCGGAAAACTGCTGGTTAATCCACCTCGTACTTCACAAGATCAATTAAACAAAAAATGCCGGAATTAATCATCCGGCATTTTTTGTGTCTGTTAATGGTTATCGGCGGCCAAAATGCTTGGATTGGATTGATAATCGCCATCGTTTTACCAAATTGGTAAATTCCATCAAGTGGCGGGTACGAGCAATTTGGTCGGCATGTTCTCCATCACCTGATGTTAACATTTGGTGGATTTCTTCAGCAATTTCTTCTGTTAACCCAGTGGTCTGAATTTGCTCAATCCAGGCATTTCTTTTGGCATCATCCATTTGCAATTGCTGCAGCAATTTGATGATTTGTTTTTCTTCAACTGTATTTCGGGGAGCCATAATTGACCTCCATTTCCCGGTATTTTTTCAAGGGGGAAAATAACGATTTGTTTTTTATAATCCCTTAGTCATAATTATACATAAAAACCCAGCCTGGAACCGCCAGACAAAAAAAATTGCAGATCAAAAATTCCAAAGAGCAATTCACGGGTTATAATAATTTTTGTCAACCACAAACCAAGATTGGAGAACAACCTGATGGAATTACAGAACATACCGATCGAAAAATTATTCATCCGCGGATTTTCATTGTGGGAACACCAATGGTTATTACTTACCAGCGGAGATTTTCAATCCGGACAATACAACACCATGACGGTTGCCTGGGGTAGCTTAGGAGCAATGTGGAATAAACCATTTGCGCAAGTAGTGGTGCGTCCAGTTCGCTACACCTATGAATTCTTGGAAAAATACGATACTTTTACACTCTCTGTATTCCCGTCACAATATCGGAAGGCTTTATCTCTTTTAGGAGCGCGTTCTGGACGGGATGGAGACAAAATTGCCTCAGCGGGTCTTACCCCAATTTCAGCCAGTAAGGTTGCCTCACCGGTATTTGCCGAAGCTGAATTGGTGATTGAATGCCGAAAGATCTATTTTGATGATTTTCGACCAGAAAATTTCTTGTCTGCTGATATCGATAAGAACTATCCCAACAAAGATTATCATCGCATTTACTATGGAGAGATTTTGGCGGTGCAAGGGATCGAAGAATACCTGAAATAACAGCTACACATCTGCGGAAATCGGTGGTATCATCGCATCAATTAATATTACGGTTATCAATACCAAGTTCATCGATAATGTTGCAGGAAATGATGTGATGGTTGCAAAAGTTGATATTTCAGTTTTTCCGGTTTCGGCCGAAGTTGACTCTCAGGGTAAATTATCAATAGCAGGACATGATTTAGATAAACTGGTTGAGCAATACGGTACTCCACTTTATTTGTATGATGGTGGAACGATACGGTACCAGGTCAACCGCCTGAAAGAATTATTTGCTCGCTATTATCCCGCAGAAGCAATGATTGCTTATGCGGGAAAAGCATATTTGTCTTATGCGATGGCAGCCCACCTGGCTTCATTAGGGGCAGGGGTGGATGTAGTCAGCACGGGTGAAATAAATATTGCCAAACAGGCCGGATTTGCCGCAGATGTGGTTCATCTGCATGGAAATAATAAGACCCAGGCTGAGCTGGAAGCTGCGCTTGATTGGGAAATTCAGTCAATCGTTGTAGATAGCCTGGATGAATTATCTTATCTGGAACAATTAGCCCAAAAGATGGGTAAAAAAGCCAGGATTTGGTTGCGAATTACTCCAGATTTGAATGTGAATACCCATCCGCATATCGAAACATCCCATTCGGACAGCAAATTTGGTTTGCATATTCAAAATGGCGAAGCTGCTGAAGCAATTCGATTAGCAAAATCCAGCGCTTCTTTGCAGTTAACCGGTTTGCATACGCATTTAGGGTCACAAATCTTTGAAGCTGAGCCCTACCGACAGGCAATCCAGATGCTGTATAAAGTGGCGGCAGATGAAGGCTATATTCCAGAAGAAATCAGTCCAGGCGGCGGTTGGGGGGTTCGTTATACTGAAGCAGACGCACCTGATGATGCAGAACCCTGGGTAAAAATTGTTTCTGAGACTGTGCAAGAAGAATGTAATCGCCTGGGTTGGCCTTTGCCCAAGATCATATTGGAACCGGGGCGTTGGATTGTTGCCCGAGCCGGTGTGGCGTTGTACCGGATTGGAACTCAAAAAACTACCCCGAGCGGGACGCATATCGTGGCAGTAGATGGTGGTTTGGCGGATAATCCGCGGGTGGCGTTATATCAGGCTCAATACACTGCCCGGGTTGTCGATCGTGCGGCTGAGAAACCGGTGCAAAAAGTCCGTGTTGTGGGTAAGTTCTGCGAATCTGGCGATGTTCTAATCCCGGAAATCTGGCTGCCTGAGGTGAAACGCGGTGAAGTATTGGCAATTCCGGCTGCAGGGGCATACCAGTTAAGTATGTCTTCAAATTATAATTTTGCAGCGCGGCCGCCGGTATTATGGCTTGAAAAAGACCAGGTGGAGGTCATGCAGTGCTGTGAGAAACCAGACCAGCCTGGTTGGTGGGTAAGCTCCCGCTAATAAGGTTAACCATCAAATGGCCAGCGGATTGAACGAAATCGCTGGCCATTTTTTGCCTGTGTGCTTAGCCCTTTAAGACAACTTGATTGGTCGCAGCCCATTGGTGAATGTCATGATGTTGAATTGCTGCGGCCATCAACTCAGGGAATAAATCCGGTGTGCAGGCAAATGCTGGTGCACCAAGCTTTGATAAAGATGCTGCCGTATCCGCGTCATAGGAAGGCGAACCTTGGTCGGATAAGGCTAACAAGGCAATGACCTGCACACCCGAGTCAATCAAAGAGGACAATCGTTTGAGCATTTCCTCTTTTCGCCCGCCCTCGTATAAATCGCTGATTAAGACAAAGATGGTGTCGGATGGATGCTGAATTAATTCCTGACAGTAGGCAACTGCCCGATTAATATCGGTACCACCGCCAAGCTGGGTACCAAAGAGTAAATCGACCGGGTCACTTAATTCATCTGTTAAATCGACCACGGATGTGTCGAACACGATCATATGGGTTTTTACAGCGCGCAGTGAGGCCATCACAGCCCCAAAGATACCCGAGTACACTACCGAAGAAGCCATCGAGCCCGATTGATCCACGCACAGAATCACGGTGCGCTGCGGCAGGTTTATGGTGCGCTTTCGACTGTATCCAATTCTTTTTTCTGGGATGACCGTTTTGTATCTGGGTTGGTAATTCTTGAGATTTAGGCGGATCGTGCGCTGCCAATCAATTTCAGCATAACGGGGGCGGCGATTTCGTTCTGCCCGATTTAACGCGCCTAAGATGGCCTGGCGGGTAGTTTCAGCCAGTTTCTTTTCTAATTCCTCAACCACTTTGCGGACGACCTGGCGGGCAGTATCGCGAGTTTTGGCTGGAATGATGCTTTTTAAGGAAATCAGTACCGACACCAAATGCACATCGGGTTCAACAGCTTCCAATAATTCTGGCTGGAGGAGCATCTGTTTCAGGTTGAGTTTTTCGAGCGCATCTTTTTGCATTACCCGGACCACCGAAGTGGGAAAATAGGTGCGAATATCTCCAAGCCAACGCGCTACATAGGGCGCAGAGCCGCCCAGTCCGCCGCTGCGCTGCGGATCATACAGCGACTGGAGAGCGCGGTCCATATTCTCTTCGATGCCACCCAGTTCGATACCAATTCCATCGGCTTCTCCTCCTCCCAGAACCATTCGCCATCGTTTTAAGCGGTTTTCTTCTGTTTGAGGAGGCAGCGATAGGGCGAGTTCATCACTCATGATGGACCTCCTGTTGTTTTTCCAATCCAAAGAGCTTAACCAGGAACATTAACGTAGGGATAGCCTGCTCGGTATTAATCCCATGCGTTTGTATTGGGGAGGTGATAGTTTTGGAGTACTGATTTTTACTGATCTGCTCACCAATTCCACGTCTTTCTGGCATCGTAAAACTGGCAAAGGTGCGGCGTAACAACGGAAGTACTTGCAGGAATGTGCTTTCCGGAAGAGTAACCAGCCATTGATCAACCAGGGTAAGTAATGTGTCATCGTGAATCAGAAATTGACCGCTGCCGTACAAGAAGCCTTGCAGCCATGCTGAGGCTTGAACTGGATCATTGCCGGTCGAAAGAGCCTGGCTTAACTGGATGGAGGTTGTTTCAACGCTAATTTTGCCAGTGTCGAGGAGTATCCGGCAGGCTCGCCCGTTGAGCAGGTTATGAACATTTCCAGATGCCATCAGGCGCAGAAGTGCTGTATGCCATTGCTCAACATAATTCTCAATCTGCAGCGTGCTGATGGTTTGATTCACGCTGAGGATTGCTTCAAATAAATGTGCCGCTGCGTCGTCGTCCAGGTTAGAGCAAGCTGTGGAAAGGCCGATACAAATTCGGGGAATTAAGTGGTCGATTACGCTTTGAACCAGATTTAAATCAGTTTGCCGGACATTTCCGTAACGCAAGACACTCCCAAGCGATGGCAATGCGGTCATGAGAAGGGGAATATCATTGGCTGTGGCTGCAACCTCTTGCAATTTATGGGTAACAGCTTGAATTGCTTCGGGTAAATCTGCCAATAAAACAGTTTCTACCAGGGAAGTTAATTGGGGCAGGTCTTGAAGTTCACTGGCAATATGGATTGCTTTTTGGCAGGCAGCAGTTTCAATTGTGCTGCCCCATGCACCGGCTTCAATCAATTGAAGTGGAAATTCTGGCAGCCATTTCACTCGCCAGATTTCATGGAAAGTTCCACCCCGCCCGCTGCCGGTGGATTGGATGGATGCATCATGATTGATTCCCCAGGGGATATTTAACAGATTAAGGCGGTGGAACAACCGGCTCCGATCCAGATCAAAGTCTTTCCGTAGATCCAGATCGTAGATTTTTTCGTACGGCTCCAGGGGCAATCGCAATCTTTTTTGTTCATGCTGCAAATCCTGTTGGAGCGGCGCTTGGGGTATATCGGCTGGCACAGTGCCCAGAACTTCGCCAACAATCAATTGATCGTTGATCAGGTGCATGGGGGTGGGATCCCCAAAACAAAATACGGTTTGGGCAGCCTCATTCATTTCGGGCAGGCCGGGCAGCGGTAAATCTCGCAGAGCGGCTAGAGTTTCTGCAAGGCGTACTGCTTCGATTATGTGAGCAGAAGAAACATCAAAATCGGCCTCTCGAAGCAGGCGTGCAACTTTGACCATCCAATGGTTGGTACTATCCTGTGGTGTTTCCCATAAGTGGTGGAACCAGCCTGGTGAGCGAATGCCTGCCCCGTATCCGCTGGCGCGTGAAAGGCGGCTGTAGGTCCAGGGAATCCAGGTGGCCTGCACCTTGAGTTTTGGCAGTCCTTTTAACAGGTTTTCATCCTGGCGAGCGGGCGGCAAGTTTACCAGGGCTGGTGCGTGCCATGCGCCGCATACCACCGCGATCATTTCAAATCCTTGTTTCTGTGCAGCTCGGATGGTTTGACGCATGTGCGCTTCGCGCAGCAAGGTGATATCATCCGGAGTTTCCTGGATGGATTCGCGCAGAGCGGTCATGGCTTCTAAAATCCCTGCAAACAGTCCCAGGCTGTCCTGGCGTTGTTCAACCATGTGTTCCCACCAAAGCTCGCCATCATTGTATCCGGCAGCCTCTGCCAGCGCCATCAATGGATCGAAGGATGGCGCTGGTGGATTTGTAACGGGTTCTTCATTTTCATTCTCAGGGGCAGCAGGTAGTTCAGGAATCGATGGCTCTTCGGTTTCTCGATTTGCCTTTTCCAGGGCAAACTGCACACTTTGCGGTAAATCCATAAAGGCAACAGGGAGTGAATGCTTAAGCGCAAAGCGTAAAGCCTGCCATTCGGGAGAAAATAATGCAAATGGATGCACCGTTGCCCGCCCAGGTTCGTCTGGTGCGTACACAAGAATTGCTGCCGGTGGTTTTAACTCGGGATTTGCAGCAAGCGGGATTAATGCGGCCGCATCTGGGGGGCCTTCTACCAGGATTATGTCCGGTTTTAGCTCATCCAATGCTTTGACCAGGCTGCGGGCGGAACCAGGTCCGTGATGGCGTATGCCAAAAACGTGAATTGCCATAGCTAGTCGCTGATTTCTTTACAGGCACGGTATAAATCTTTCCAGCTGCCGCGCTCTTTGAGGACGGTTTCCAGGTATTCAAGCCAGACGATCCGGTCTTGAACAGGGTCTTTGATCACAGCCCCAAGAAGCCCGGAGGCAATATCACCAGCGCGTAAGCGCCCATCTCCAAAATGGCCTGCCAATGCCAGACCGTGATTGATCACCGAGATTGCTTCGGCTGTGCTGAGGGTGCTGCTGGGAGATTTCAACTTGAGCTTGCCATCAGCGGTTGCGCCATTGCGTAGTTCGCGGAAGATGGTTACAACCCGACGAATTTCTTCCAGGGATGGTTTTTCGGCAGGCAACTCCAATGCACGCCCAAGGCTTTCCACCCGGGTTTGGACAATTTTCACTTCTTCATCCAGATTTTCAGGTACCGGCATGACCACCGTGTTAAAACGTCGTTTGAGTGCGCTGGATAATTCATTTACACCCCGGTCGCGATTATTGGCAGTAGCAATTACGTTAAAGCCTTTGGCTGCCTGGGTTTCCAGTCCCAATTCGGGAATAGGCAGAGTCTTTTCGGATAGAATGGTAATCAGTGTATCTTGAACATCAGAAGGTAAACGAGTTAGTTCTTCTATACGAGCGATTTTTCCGTCCGCCATAGCACGCATAATCGGGGAGGGAACAAGCGCTCCAATGGAAGGTCCTTCCGCTAATAAGCGCGCATAATTCCAGGAATAGCGCATTTGTTCCTCGCTTGTTCCTGCTGTTCCCTGAACTAAGAGTGTGGAATCACCAGAAATTGCTGCGGAAAGGTGCTCTGAAAGCCAGGATTTCGCCGTTCCGGGCAAACCCAGCAGCAATAAAGCGCGATCCGTTGCCAGGGTGGCGATTGCAATTTCAATGAGCCGGCGATTTCCGATATATTTCGGGCTGATTTCCAGGCCATTTTCCAGCTTGCCGCCCAAAATATACATCGAGACAGCCCAGGGAGAAAGTTTCCAGTTGGTTGGTCGTTGGCGGTGGTCCGCTTTGGTCAGTGCATCGATTTCTTCAGCAAATTGTTGTTCGGCATGCATTCGGAGCAGGGATTCATTCATCATAGACCTCATAAAGATTGAGTAGAGTTGATGATTGCACGGCGCATTTCCAGGCGAAAATGTAAACCTGCTAAAAATTTTTCGCCCACATTGTCATTTGTTTTTCTGGCTTCTAACGCGATAGTCATAGCCTGAATTGCATCGATTAATGTGTCGGGGTGCAGGTAAGGCAAAATGTTCTCTAAGAAACCTGACCACCGCCAGGAGGGAATATCTGCGCTGCGCAGGTGTAACGCCACTCGGCGCAAAACGGCCTGGCTGAGCGGTTCATTCCAGGTATGAGACAATAAGGTTAAAATTTGTGCCATTGGTTGGTCAGGTGCAAGCGTGTTTCGCTGGCGAAGTACTTCAAAAGCAAATTCATCCTGTTGGTTTTGTGGCAGGATTTCGATCAGACTGATGACCTCTGAAAAGGCATTATGACGCAGACCGTCTGAAAGGAAAGTCTGGCTCCAGACAATATCCTTGTGGCGGGCAGTGGCTGTGATCAAGCCCGAGCGGAGCGCTCCTTCCCATTCATGACCACGGATTAAGTCGATTATTTGCTGTGGGGATTTTCCCCAAATTTTTCCCCACTCGCTGGGTGGTATGCAACCCATCATCTGTGTGAACCACCAGGCTTTTTGGCCGATTTTCGTCTGGGGTGGATCTGGGAGTATCCCGTCACGCTGCATATCCTCGGTGCAGGTTTCTGGTAATTTAACCTCAATAGAGGTTCGTAAAAAACTGCTCCGCAAAGAAATCAGAGGTTTTAGACGCTGTCTCATGCGATTGACCAACTGAGAATTCGGCAAACTTGCTAATAAATCAGCCGCTTTTCGACGTACTTCTTTGCTGCGGTCGTTTAATGTTAGCTCAAGGAATGATTCATCCGCTGGGCTGAGATTAATTGATAGGATTTCCAGGAAGTGCGCCCGGTCTACAGCTAATTCTTTCTCGAATGTAGATTGTAAAATTAGGCGGGCTTCATTAGGAGCTGATTTGCGGGTTTGGTCCAGGTAGGTAGAGCGCTCTTTACGGCTCCCATTTTCCCAGGTTGACTGGTCGAGAGGTTTGCGCCAGGTTGCCCAGGCAGGATTTTGGTTTGCAAGCCATTCACCGCGTTTGCCGAGGAGCGGAATAATCATTTGTTTTTGTTGCGAGTCGTTGACAAAATAATCCAGTATCATTGGCAGCGCTACTTCATTGAGCCGCAGTCCATGCTGGAGTGCAAGCGAGAACCATTCCGGAAGCAGTTGTGGATATTCTTTTCTCAGCATCCGCAAAAGATAACTGGCTACCTGCGGAGAACATGGGGGAGCAGAATCGGGTGGACAATGCTCTGGTAAATCAACCTGGCATTGCGGAGGCACATATCCAGCTCGCAGCAACGCAGACAGCAAAGCGGCATTGGTCAGCAGCTGATTTTCGAGAGGGAGAGTTCGCAGGTTCGCCTGTGCTTCCTGCGATAACCCTGGGATTTCATGTGTGGGACTTCCCCGTCGTTGGGTACCCATGATAGCGCTTGTGGTGAGTGCTTGCCACTGAGAATAGCTCATGCTGCCACCTCCTGAATGGGGTTAATCGTTGACAATACATGAAGCCCATAATTGGTTTGAACAGAAAGAGGCATGAAATTTCGCCCATCCCATTCACCGAAGACCTGGATAGGCTTTCCGCCGGAAACCGCCAGGAGCGTATAACCGCAAAAATCGCTGGTCGTACAGGGAAGGATGCGCTGATAATTGTCGCAAAGCATCCATTGCCCCTGGCTGGTAAGAGGAATGACATCGGATAACAACATGGGAAAACGCTCTAACCAGGGTATTTGCGAGAGCGCCTGAGCATAGGCTGAAATAGCCGTGTCGAAATTCGCATAGCCAGAGATTTTGGCGGGTTGTTTCCTGGAGAAGATTGGTTCTCGCATTACTGCACGCAGCGGATAGGCAGAAGGATAATAAATCAAATCGCCTTGGAGAACCATTCCTGGAGGGGGAGTGGGAGGCAGCGGCTGCCCTGGAGGAGCAAATGCCAGGATTAAGGCAGGGCGGTTGCTGTTTTGTCCCCACAACCAGGTTCGCTGGACGAAAAGACGGTTTTCTTCATTTGTGGTTTGAGAAACAATCAACCATACATCATTTACTGTGCCATCCACCGGCAGGTCATCCTGACGGGTTACGATTCCGACAAGGCTGCGGAGGTCTGCTTGAGTTTCTGGCGACAGCGAGTCGATCCGCCGGTAGCCTTGCAGGACCATATGGATCCGGGACAGTTGATCCAGTACCCGGGACTCCCAACCATCTCCACTGGAAATTTGATCTGCGGTTGAAAGCAGCATCCGTGAAAGTCCAGGGATTTGAGCATCCACCAGACGAGAAGCTGTCGTTTCCCAGGTTGACCGGGGCAGCGATTGTGCAGATGCCAAACCCTGGCGCAGCAAATCGGTGATCCAGCGCTCCAAATCTTCCAAACCAGCCAGCATTCTTTTCTCTCGCTCCGCCGCTCTTCGTTCTAGCGCGGCTGGAGAGGTGGTTCGGGGAGGCTTTTCTTGTGTTGACGATTTCGGTTTCTCTTTATTTGCCCTGCGTTTAAGCCATTCAGTTACCCAACCGGGTGGTTCGTCCTGGCGGAATGATCCGGGTTGAGCAGCATAGAGCAAAAACAAGCCCAAGGCATGTTTGCAAGGAAATTTTCGGCTTGGGCAGGTGCATTTAAATGCTGGTTCGCTTAGCTCTACCTGGGTCAAGTAAGGAGATGCACCTGAACCAGCTAATTCGCCCCAAATGGCCGTGTCCGATTGTCCCAGGTTGTTCCAGCGCCGGGCTGAGGCAAGCAATTGACCATTTTTCCGGGAAGAGTCATCCGGTGCAAGCGAGAGGATTTGTTGGGCAGTCCACGATGAGGGCATAGGAATCCTGGAGGAGTGGAGTGATTGGAAAAATTATAGCATAAAATTTGCAAAAATAGAACAAAAGTTCTTTTTTGTCTCTGTGATATTAAGCCAAAGAAATCCCCCCTGTTTAAACTGGTGTGAGGGATTTCTTTGGGATATTTCAGATTGCATCTCTGTTTAAGCAAACTCAATCTGGCGAGATGGTGTGGTTTGCCAGCCAAATAAACGTGCCTGAACTACCGGCTCGTCCTCAGCTTGCAATAGTTGGATATCGTTTTGCAGGCAGGTGCGGCGAAACGCCGAAGTTAACTGTAATGATGAACGAAAGACATCGTATATATAATCATCGATATCATCAGCAGCAATGCGGTTAATCGACAATTTTCCGCATTCCAAACATTGATGCACCAGCATCAATTCACCCTGATCTTTCTGGGCATACTTTTTATTCGCCTTTTTGAGTGTCAGGCCAATAGGCCGCATTTTTCCTTTGCAGGCGGATAGACGGTCACCTGCCCGGCGGAGATCCAGGTGTTTGGAGTGTAAACAGTAGGGGCAGTGATTTCGGTTCACTGTGCCGGAGACCATTGTATCGGCGGAAACAAAGCGGTTACAGTTGCCGCATTTGAAATCACCGTTAATTTCATAATAACCGTACTTCATTGGAGTTCCTCTTTCAAACGCATGTAGCTCTGGTAACGGCGCGGGCTGATTTCACCCAGTACAACGGCTTTACGCACCGCGCAGCCTGGTTCTTCATTGTGTTGGCAGCCCATGCCAAACTTGCAGCGGCCAATAAACGAACGCATCTCCGGGAAAAAGTCAGCCAGTTCGTCTGGTTCGATATCCCACAGACCAAATTCGCGTACGCCGGGAGTATCAATCACGGCTCCACCAAATTCAAGGGGGAACATTTCTAGATTGGTGGTGGTGTGACGACCTTTGCCGGTTACTTGATTGACGGCGTTTACCCGCAATCCCAACCCGGGTTGAAGGGCATTGAGCAGCGAGGTTTTGCCAACGCCGGATTTGCCAACCAGAGCAGTGGTTTGATCTTTCAGGAGCTGTTTGAGTTCATCAATACCTTCACCCGTATGGGCGCTGACCATCACTATCGGATAACCAATCTGGCGGTACTCTTCCAGGGTGCTGTGAAGCTTTTCTTCCTGGGAGACCTCTCCTCGTTGGGCCAGATCGAGCTTGGTGATACAGATGGCGGCAGGGATGTTTTGTGATTCTGCTGTGATCAGGTATCGGTCAAGCATGCCCCATTTGGGTTCCGGATTGGCGGCGGCAAAGACTGGCAATAACAGGCCAATATTTGCGGCGATGATCTGCTCCTGTGCCAGCGCGCCAGGCATCGGCACGGCTGTCTCTCGGGAGAGTTTGTTTACCCGAGGGTGAACTTCAACAATGGAACCTCGACCATCGGGTAAAGTCATAAACTCAACCCGGTCACCCACTGTGATCATTTCGGATTGAAATTCAAACTTAGCTTCTCGTCCAGATCGTTGATCTCGTTTGGGAGAATTCCTTGAAGGCGTTTTTTCTTTTTTGAGAGCGATTGAACAGTCGATAAAACGAGTTCCATCGAATACCTGGTAAAGGTTGGTAGATTTTTTGTAAACGACACCACTACAAAAATGCTGCGTGTTGATGTTTGTGTTGTAAAGAGAAGACATTGCTAAAACTTCCTGCTGTAATAGAAAAAGCCAGCCACGAGGTTTCCCGTGGCTGGCAAAAGTTCCGTTTTCGGTAGTAGAAAGCAGGCCTTACTTGCGGAAATGCTTGAGCTGGTGGTGAACCAGCGGTCCTTGAGATTCAAGCAAACCAGAAGACGCGGCTTTCCGTATTAAATCAACGGGCCACGGGGAATAAGCACACCCGCGGCTGGAATCGCAGTGAAAACGAAATAGCCTTCAGATAAGGAGTGCGCTTACCCTATTCTTCTATTACAAGGACCAAAGCTAAATTAAACAAACAACACGCTTTCTAGGTTAGATTAAAGATTAGATTAATTCCTGCATAAATTTATCATAGCAGAAAAGCCCTGTCAACTGGCCAGTTGACCAGTTTGGCAGAGCTTTTCCACTCTTATCTTGCAGTTTCTAATTCTTGCGTTAAAAAACGCAGTATGCGCTCTGTTTGTTGGATGATGATGTGGCCTGTATCTGCCAGAATGCATGCTGAAAAATTAGGGAGAACACCAGAAAGCCTTTCAGCAGTTTTTTCGGAAGGCAACAATGCATCTTTAGCTCCAGCAATTAAAAAGGTGGGCATGGTAACCTGTTGGAGGGCTTCATCGCTTAATAAGGGAATCATTTCCATGCGCGGGCTGAAATTTTTGATAATCAAACCCGTGAATTTAACCACTTCCTCAGGCATTGGTTGCCCAGCAGATGCAATGCGCATCCCGCGTTCAATGCCCCAATCACCAAGCAATAGCAATGGCAAGGTACGCAAAAAGTAAGAGTTCTTTTGCGGTGCAACACCTGCCGGGCAGAGGAGGACCAGTCTCGTTACTTGCTCAGGGTGCGTAGCCGCAAAGTTAAGGGCAAACCATCCACCCAGGGATATGCCGATCATCGATGCTTGTGAGATACTCAATTTATCCATTACATCGCTGATCCATTCGGCTGGGGCAGGACTGTTTAATACAGCGCGGATTGGCTCGCTCTTGCCTGGTTCACCGGGAATATCGATTGCATAGACGCGAAATAGACGGGAAAAATCAGCCACATCTCCCATCCACATGGCTGAATTGGTGCTTGAACCATGCAGCAATATGAGTGGGGGATTGGCAGGATCTCCACTGGCGATTACAAAGGTTTCTCCATGGCGGGTTGTGAGGAATATTTTTTCATGAGAAACCGGCCACTGCTTAAGCAGATTCTCATAAGCATTCAGAATTGCATTTTGCCCATTGTGAGATTTAAATATAACCTGTGTTTTCATTTGATTCCTTTCTATGTCAGTCATTGATGAGCCAGGTTTCAGCACTTTGACGGTCTGAAAAAATGCGAAACTCGCGGTTGATGCTGCTCTCCCAGGCGAACTCGGCAAAGCGGCCATTTCGGCGCATTTCTGCAGGCAGCACCAGGGCAGCCTTGATCCAATAGGTAGTCCATTTGAGCAATATTCTTCCGGCCAACCCAGTTTTGAGATTGTAAAACTCTAACGGCAGATTTTCGGCATGCAGCAGAATGCGCTGGACCCCATTCTCACCGCACAACGCAACCAAGTCTAGCGCCGCCGCCTCATTATGAACAACCAGGCCAGGCTGGCACTCAAGGTAAGTATTGGGGTGGTTTTGTTGGATGGTGTAATTCATTTTTGCATCTTCCTTATTGCAAAGCGGGGTTGTTAGAAAGCTCTGTGCGAAGCCGGCGTACCCAGTCCAGTTCTTTTTCATAGCTCAGGCGCAGATTTTCTGCGATTTGGCTCCATAAATAATGTTCCCGCGGTGACCGGCCGGGAGCAGGAATTCCCCGCCGGATTTTTTCCGCATGGACTAATGCCAGGGATTGGATCTCATCTTCATAACGCCCAAGAAGCCGGTCCAGTTCGGTGGGGGTGAGCAAATCAGCCCAGGCTAATTGGATCAAGAACGTGCTGCGCATTTCCGGGAGTTCCGGCGTGGAATTAACCCAATTGTGTAACTCAGCTCGACCCTGTGCGGTGATGGTATAGATTTTTTTATTTGGAGCATCTTCCTGGATGATGACCTGGCTGGTCACCAACCCTTCTTCAGCCAACTGCACCAGGGTTTTATATATCTGGTTGTTGTTGCCCGACCAGTAAAAAGCAGCCGAATCGGCTATCAGCTTTTTGAGATCGTATCCGGAAAAGGATTGCCAGCTCAGGTATCCGAGAATAGCGTGTTTAATTGACATGGAAAGGCACCACCTATGTTTGTAAAATACTATGTTAATAGTAACATATTAAATTGTTTTGTCTAGCCCCATTTTTTAGAATTGTGAATCCAAAGGTTACTGCCCAGTTATAATGAGTATTATGAATAAACAAAGTTCCCTTACCTTTCCCATCGATTCGCCTTACCGGCGTTTAGCCCGCAGCCTGGATGCGCTGCCCAATGGATTTCCGCCTGCGGACGACGAATCCGATCTGCGTTTGCTGGCTAAGATTTTTACCCCCGAAGAAGCGGAATTAGCCGCCGGGCTGCTGCCGGAATTAGAAACGCCCAACCAAATTGCTGAACGGTTAGAACGCGACCTGCGCGAGGTCACTGGGCTCTTAAAGGAGCTATCCAAACGGGGTGTGATCTTGCTGGGGAAAACCGCCCAGGGTAGATTGGGATTTGGACTGATGCCGTTTGTGGTGGGGATTTATGAAGCGCAGATCGGGCGAATCGATGCGGAAATGGCGCGTCTGTTTGAGGATTATTACCAAACCGCGTTTAGCGTTGCGTTAAGGCTGCAGCCACAGGTTCACCGGGTGATTCCAGTGCGCGAGAGTATTAAGAATGATATGGAAGTGCGTCCCTTTGAGCGTGTGACCAGCCTGATTGACCAGATGCAATCCTGGGGTGTGATTGTCTGCATTTGCCGGACGCAGAAAAAACTAATCGGTAAGCCATGCGAGCACCCGATTGACGTTTGTATGGTCTTGAGCGAGAAGCCGGAGGCATTTCCTGCTGGCAGCACCGTGCGCAATTTAAGCCGAGAGGAAGCACTGACCACATTACAGCGTGCGGCTGCTGCCGGGTTGGTGCATTGTGTCAGCAACAACCAGCAGGAACTTTGGTACATTTGCAATTGCTGTACTTGCGGGTGCAGTATTTTGCGCGGAATGGCGGAAATGGGGATTGCCAATGTAGTGGCGCGTTCGGCCTTTGTGAATACGGTGGATGCGGAGCTTTGTGCGGGCTGTGGGGAGTGCATCTCTGCCTGTATGTTCGATGCGCTCACATTGGATGGCACAGTGCAGGTGCAGGAAATTCGTTGTGTGGGCTGCGGTGTGTGCGTGCCGGTGTGCCCGACCGGAGCGCTGCAGCTGATGCGGCGGGCAGGCGAAGCAGAACCCCCAATCAGTGAAGCGGATTGGCGAGATGCGCGGACTTCTGCGCGGTTTTCCGGTTAATTATTTACCCGTTTACCAGACGAGTCCCGCAGGCCTGGCAAAACAGAGCGTCCGAGGTGTGCGCCCGGCTGCATTTGGGGCAGATGCGCGGCAAATCAACGGGTAAGGCCGCACCGCAAGCCAGGCAATTGGCCTGGTCAGGTGGATTCGGTGTCTGGCAATAGAGGCATACACGCGGGTTGGCCGGGGCATTTTTTTCTCCAGCCAGCGCGCGCGTGAGCGCGCACAGATCGTTCACGGCATCCCAGATTTGGGTGTTCAGGTTATCTTTGCCCAGTTCAGCAATTACTTCCGGTGCTAAAGCCAGCAGCGAGAGCAGATTGCCGTTCGCGGCTCGTTCGACCATCTCGCCAACATCGGAAGCGCGGTCCAACCAGTCGCGGTCTTCAGACAGGCTGACCAGTACGCCGCCTTGCGTGTCGGCAATGTGAACGGTGACCGGTGTGCCGTGTTTAGAACCGATTTGCACCAGATTGGTTCCGCTGCCGGAAGAGATCGAGGTGCGCATGTGGCGTTCGTGAAAGCGCGCGGCGAGTTGATCGGCCAGGGCTGCGGCGGTGAGGTTGCCGTGGAACATACGTTGTTTCATGGGCAGTGAATCTCCTGGGGATCAAGGATTGGCTGGCGGCCAGTTGATGGGGACAGGCTGTGTATAGCCATGCTTTTCGGCGGCGATTACCCGTGCTCGGGACGGCTCGCTGCAACCTGGTTCATCGGTGATTGTGGCGGAAGTCTGGTAGGTGCCTTCCGGGATGAAGACCATATGTCCGCCCTGGCAGACCCAGGCTTCCACGATATACGGTGTCTGTTCTGAGGAGTCACCTGCGCGTAAAATCAGCGCATTCCAACTGACGGTGACCTGCGAGCTGTTCCGCGCCGCAGAAACGCCGCTGAGCGGCCCATAGTACGGTGAAGGGGGCAGTTTGACCTCGGCGGCATCCACCGGCTGAACGTTTTGGAGGTCGCCTTTTATTTCCATTAACGAGGCTTTGACCCAGCAGGGATTGCTGCCGCCAATCGCCTGAATTTCAACCCAGGTGGCCGCCGGATTACGGGCAATAATTTCCAGGTTGGAGCCGCCGACCAGGCCGTATTTGTAGAGGTAAGGCGCACCGGGACCATAGCGGCAGTTAGCCTGCTCAGGAATAACTTTCCCGCGTAATACCACGTAGGTGGGGATGGGGGTAGGGCTGGCGGTGGCGGTTTCGGTTGGAATGGGGGTGTTGGTAGGCACGGGAGTGATTGTGACTGTCTCGCTGGGCAGAGGCGTGCTGCTGGGACTGGATGTGGAGGCAGCAAGGGTGGTGGATACCGGTGTTGCAGTCACGACCGGGCTGCCTGCACAGGCGGTGATAAACAGGCTGAAAATAAGGAATGTGAAAATTGCGCGGCCCATGCCAAAATTATAAGGCGTTTGGTGGTGCCGCGAGTTTGCGATTTTGAAAGATCGGCTTCCGGCAGGTTACATGTTCAGGTATTTCAGCAATTCAAAGACCAGAAAGGCCGGCCAGGCAATCCCTTTGAAGAAGCCCAAAACACCGATCCAAAAGCTGGTGGCAGTGGTGAAGTAATAAACCCAGGCGCCAATCATTCCCAATCCGTACACTGCATCCGAAGCTCTGCCCCGGTAAATCACTTTTTTGGATGGTTCACGTTCACTGGTTTGTGTTTCTGTGGTCATTTGCTCTCCTTCGGTGAGAAATATGAATACTTAATATACGGATTTTGGAGAGCCGGGTTGCAGGGATAAGAACACCTCACAGGTTTTTAAAACCTGTGAGGTGTTAACCAAGAGGGGAGTGAGAAATGACTGCCGCCCAGTCATTACAACCAGGACAGTTTGATCACAAATTTGATGGTAGATTTTTTCTTTTCCCTTGCACCCACCGCACCAACTCTACCAACCCAATGCCGATCAGCAGGATGATCAATCCGGTTGGAAGGGAAGACTGGGCTTCCGCACCGATCAGACCGTAGTTGACGATGCCGTGCAGCAGTCCCACCAGGATAATATTGCCTGAGCGGGTGTACAGGACGGCAAAACCAAGCCCCAGGATGAATAAAAGCACCAGGCTGACCAGCAGCAGGCCAATGCCCATCTCGCCGTTGATGATGGAGATGATCCGGACCGGCAGGTGCCAGAGCGAAAAGACCGCGCTGCTGAGCAATACAGCCTGGGTGACGCGCTTGCGCGGTGTTCCCTGGGTGAAGTGCCGCTGGATGCTGTTCAGGATATAGCCGCGGAAAAGCAGCTCTTCTCCAATACCTACAAACAGCCAGGTACTGATGATGTTGGCCAGGATTTTCCAGGCCGGGGTGCTGGCCAGGGTTTGCAAATCATCCGCAAGACTGGTTAATCCGCTGAGCTGTAAGAACAGGGCGTACAGAAGCCAGACGATCAGCATCCCAGCCAGGCCGAGGGCAGCCAGTTTCGCGGAAAACGGCACGGTAATTTGTTCTTTTTTTAAGCCCCAAAATGCTAACAGGTACAACAAAGCGTACACGCCAAGCTGCATGAAATAAACCGGCAGCCCGCTGAACTGGAAGATCTGCACCGCGCTTAAAAACAGCGTGGGCAGCAGGGTGGAGAAAATCAGGATGCGGATCAGGTAGGCTTTTGAGGGCGATTCTGGTGAGGTCTCGAGGGTGGATTGCATGGTTGTACTCCAATCATTAACTTTTCGCCTGGTTTTCTGGATAACCTGCTATGGGTTATTATCTAAAGGTGTTGTGATTATACCCGGTTAGGGTAGTTTATCTACAAGAAGATTAAATAACTCGCTCCCAAAAAATGGGAGCGAGGGCAAGCGTGTATAGGTTTTTTTTAGCACTCACTGTACCCGCAGGCGTAGCACTTGCGGCAGCCTTCTTCGTTGATCACGGCTGCTTCGCCGCATTCGGGGCACAGGTCGCCAACTTTGAGCAGGCGTTGGGAAAAGACCATGCCGCTGTCGTGCTTGCCGGAACCGTTATGCCCGTTACCGGAATGGGTTGGGGCGGGGGGCTGGTTGGCCAGGCGTTCTTCACGGTTGTTCAGGTAATCATCCAGGATCTGACCGACACCGTCTGGCAGGGAGCGCACGCGGTTGGGGCCAAAGCCGAGCGGGCGTCCGCCGCCAATACCGAGCAGTTGGTTGGTGATTTCACGCAGGCGCTTGACCGGTTCAATCGGGGAAGCCATGCGCAGGTTGTAGGAGAGCAAACGGCCAATGGCCTCCGAAACCGCGGCGGTATCCGAACCTGCCTTGGCGGTATTGATAAAGACTTCAAAGGGCTGGTTACCGCCATTTTCATTGATGGTGATAAAGGCTTTGCCCAGCGGGGTCTCGATGGTGTAGGTCAAGCCGGTGAGGAAGCGCGGGCGCGGTTTCTTGGATTCATGCCAGATGGTGAGCTGGTCGTCAACTTTGGCTGGTTCCGCTTCTGGGGCTTCTTCAGCGGGTTTCTCCTGCTTCTTTTGGGCGGTGGCACGGGTTTCCAGGACGACCTTATCCCGCGATCCGGTGACATAGACGGTGATGCCCTTGCAGCCAAGCCGCCAGGCCAACAGGTAAGCCTGGGCAACGTCTTCTTCGGTAGCTCCAGCCGGGAAGTTGACCGTCTTGGAAAGCGAATTGTCCACAAAAGCCTGCATGGCTGCCTGCATGCGCACGTGTTCTTCAGCCGTGATATCTGCAGAGACGACAAATACTTCGCGTACGGCCTCTGGAACGCTCTCTACGTGCTGGCAGGAGCCTTCGAGCATGACTTGCTCGATTATTTCCTGGCGCGCCTCTGGATCAATCTGAGCCTCAATCAGCGCTTTTTCAAAGAGCGGCGAGGCATAGGTGAGCTGCAGGTCGCGCCCGTTGTCGTTGACGTGACGGATATAAGCCAGGGCAAAGGTCGGTTCGCAGCCGTAGCCTTCACAGCCAGCCACGGTGGCGATGGTGCCGGTGGGGGCGATGGTGGTCTGGGCTGCATTGCGGATGCCGTGTTTGCGGATGTCTGCTGTCAGAGAATCCCAATCCACAAAAGGCCGGTTGTAATCGTGTTCGTAGGCTTCCAGCGGTTGAGGGGCGCTCCATTGGAAGTTTTCCGGATCATATATCGAACCAGTAATCGCGGGGAATGGACCGCGGGCTTTGGCCAGTTCCAGACTGGTTTTCATCGCGTGGAAGCGCACAAATTCCATTATCTGGGCGGCAAATTCCTGGCCTTCGGTTGAGCCGTAGCGGATACCGCAGTGGTACATCAGGTCAGCCAGGCCCATGATGCCCAGGCCGATCCGGCGGGCACGCAGCGCGGATTCTTTCAACTGGGGAACCGCCGGGACATACTGGTTTGCGTCCACCACCTCATCCAGGAAGCGTGTGGAAAGCTCTACGGAATAGCGCAGCGATTCCCAATCGACCTGGCCGTCGGGCCCAAAATGCTGGGCAAGGTTGACTGAACCCAGACAGCAGTTTTCATACGGGCCAAGCCATTGTTCGCCGCAAGGGTTGGTCGCTTCCAACTGGTACAGGTGCGGGACGGGGTTAAAGCGGTTGGCGGCATCCAGAAAGAGGACACCCGGTTCGCCGTTGTGGTGTGCCTGCTGGACGATTTTATCGAAAATTTCTCGCGCGCGAACCGTTTTATGCACGCGCAGGGGGGCACCGGCGGCTTTCAATTGTTCCAGCGTGCCGCGCGTTTTGCGGTATTCCGGCGAATGCACATCCGGGAAGACCAGGTCCCAGTCGGCGTCATTTTCCACGGCGCGCATGAAATCATCCGTGATTCCGACTGAGATATTAAAATTGGTAATTTGATTTTCATTGGTCTTGCAGGTGATAAAATCTTCCACATCCGGGTGGTCCACACGCAGCACGGCCATATTGGCGCCGCGGCGGGTACCGCCCTGGGCAATCTCGCCAAAGGCGTTGTCATAGACGCGCAGGAAGCCGACTGGTCCGGTGGCCTGCCCAGCGGATGATTTGACCAGCGCACCCTTTGGGCGCAGGCGGGAAAAATTAAAGCCGTTACCACCGCCGGTCTGCTGAATCAGCGCGGCATCGCGTAAGGTCTGGAAAATCCCAGCCGAATCGCGTCCCATATCATCATTAATGGGTAGAACGAAGCAGGCAGCCAGCTGTCCGAGAGGAGTGCCTGC
>JAJUJY010000079.1 GCA_029265085.1 Chloroflexota bacterium | reverse complement strand
TGGGAATTGAAGAAGTAACCTCCAGCGTGGATGGTTGTGTGCCTGGACAGGTGGAATGGACCTACCCAAAATCCGGGGACACAATTCAGGGCAAAGTGGAACTGCGCGGAACGATCAACCTGCCAAATTTGGGATATTATTATTATGAGTACCGGCAGTCAAGTAGTGAAGGAAACACCTGGGTGCCGATTGCAGCCGGTAACCAACCCATCAACGATCAGCCATTTGGCGGCGAAGGAAGTGGTTTGTGGGATACTTCGCAACTTGTCCCAGGAGACTATTTTTTGCGTCTGGTCGTGAAAGATAACGTGAATAATTTATACCCGCCTTGTGAGATTTCTATTCGTGTGATTGCTCCATGAGGTTGACCATCGTATGCCTGAAATTGAAATTCGCCCAATGATTTCTGCCGATTACCAGGCGTTAATTCACCTGGAACATGATAATCAGACGGATTATGTCTGGCAAATGGATCGCATGATTGATGTGGGGCAGGCGAGTGTTAACTTCCGAGAGATTCGTTTACCGCGTTCGATCCGCATCGACTACCCAAAGTCTGCCGAAGAACGGGCAATGAGGTTAAGTACCCCCAATGGGGTGTTGGTGGCAGTATATCAGGGTGAACCGGTAGGGTATTTGCGAATTGATGAGCAAAAGATTCCTCGCACAGCCTGGATAACCGATCTGGCTGTGGCTGCCCAACAGCGCAGGCAAGGGATAGCAACCGCATTGATTATTGCGGCGCAATCCTGGGCAATACAGCGCGGATTGAAAAAAATGATTTTGGAGATGCATTCAAAGAATTTTCCAGCGATCCATTTGGCCACCAAACTTGGGTTTGATTTTAGTGGCTACCATGATTTGTATTATTCAAATCAGGATATTGCATTATTTTTCAGCCAGTTATTACGTTAAGAAATAAAATGGGTTCTTAATCCCTATGTTGATTGATGGGTATTTGCGGATTGTTATTCCACTCAGCCAGATTGTCACGGCCGGGGTAGCAATTACTGCTTTTTCTTTACTTTTATATTCCCTGGCTTTTAACTTGCGCGATCGGGTTGCCCGATCCTTCATGATAATTTTGCTCTGCCTGGTCATTGTCTTCTCGACAGACTCTTTTGCCAGCGCTACTGCGACAAATAGTGGCATTGAATTTTGGCTGCGATTGCAGTGGGTTGGCATTATTATCCTGCCCTCTGCTTATTTGCACTTTTCCGATGCATTGTTAGAGACAACCGGCAAACCAAGCCGCGGCCGTCGGCGCTGGGCTATTCGCTTTTCTTATGCTATTTCTGGGTTGTTTCTTGTTGGGCTCTTTTTCTCTTATCTTGTAGGCGGATTGGTGATCGGGCAGGCTCCAGCGCCTTATCTTCAACCAAACCGGTTGACAGATCTGTTTATCTTTTATTGTGGAATCGTTTTGGCAATGGCCTGGTATAACTTTATCCGGGCATATTTGCGCACAACAACCCCGACCAGCCAGCGCCGGTTGGGATATTTATTGGTTGGGGCGGTTGCGCCCGCTTTAGGGTCATTTCCCTTCTTGTTGTATAGTTCTTCATTTGCCTCACGTCACGGATATGTTTTTTGGACTCTTTCACTCATCAGCAATCTACTCGTTGGCTGGCTGGTCGTGGTGATGGCGTATTCTGTGGCGTTTTTTGGTGTAGGTTGGCCGGATCGTGTGGTGAAAAGCCGTTTATTGAAGTGGCTACTACGCGGCCCATTTACAGCGATTGTGACCCTTGCCCTGGCAACTTTGGTTCGCCGGGCGGGTGAAGCCTATGGCTTAACCTACAATGCTTTTGTCCCCATCACAATGGTCGCGAGCATTTTATTGTGCGAGTATCTGATTACAATGACTTTCCCAATTTTTGAGCGCTGGTTGTTGTTTGGGAATGATAAAGATAATTTGAGCTTGCTTACCAATCTGGAAACTCGTTTGCTTACCAGAAATGACTTGCGGCAGTTCTTGGAAATGGTATTGGCTGCAATCAGCGACCGTTTTCAGGCAGAAGGGGCTTACATTGGGGCATTAAACGAAAATGGATTAGAAGAGGTTGTGGCAACACCCAAGGTAGCCATTCAAAATAATGGAATTGAGCAAGAATTATTGCGTGTTTTAGATGAAAACGGCGGAATACCCAGCATGTTTCAGATGGGGAAGGATTATTTAATCCCGTTGATGGATCCTTCGATGGATTCTGAACCGACTTTATTGGGCGTTTTGGGCATCACAGGCGCAAACTTGACTGATCTTGATCCGGAACAGATTGCCAGTTTGAATTTGTTATCCAACCGGGCTGCATTGGCGCTTCGAGACCGCCGCCTGCAGGAACAGGTTTTTCGGTCGATTAATGAATTATCTGAAAAGGTCCTGTTTATTCAGCAATTGCGGGCAGCTGGCCGGTATAACCGCGATGCAATTTTTGCAGGTGATGTACCTGTCAGTGATGATGATTTTGCTCAAGCAGTCAAGGATGCTCTGACCCATTATTGGGGTGGCCCGAAACTCACCCAAAGCCCGCTGCTGAATTTGAAAGTGGTTCAGGAGCTTGTCCAAAAAAATGAAGGAAACACATCCAATGCTCTCCGGGCAGTATTGCGCGAAGCCATCGAACGTGTCCGCCCGGAAGGTGATCGCCGGTTTACGGCAGAATGGGTGCTTTACAATATCCTGGAAATGAAGTTTTTGGAGGGGAAAAAAGTGCGTGAAATCGCAATGCGCCTGGCAATGTCGGAAGCGGATTTATACCGCAAGCAGCGGATTGCGATTGAAGCTGTTGCAAATGCCATTCTTGACATGGAAGCAAATAATGATCGCTCAACAGAGTTGCATTAAATCGACAGGTCGAGTTAAAATACTTAAACGAGGGGCTTATTTGTATTGCCAGGGGAGGTTTTTAAATGGTCTCTAGGAAGTCCATTCAGGAAGTTGAGGATGAGATAATGCCTGAATCTTTAGATGAAGGATGGTGGGCAGCAGTACTGGCAGACGAAGATGCGATTATGCCAGCCCAAAAAGAAATCATCGCAAAACCAAATCACCAGCCGGCGGTTACTGTTATTGATTGGACGATGGTCCAACAAGTTTATGAACAGGACGAAATAATCCAGCTAAAAGTGCATGGTTTTAATCGTGGTGGTTTACTGGTTCAGGGAGATGGCATCCAGGGATTTGTACCAGTTTCCCATCTGGTGGAAATGCCCAACAGCGCCAACGATGATGAAAGGCGTTCTGTGTTGGCTGGGTACGTGGATCGCCTGTTAAACTTGAAGGTGATTGAATGTGAACCCTCTCAAGAACGAATTGTGCTTTCTGAACGTGCAGCCCTGGCTGGAGAAGGCCAACGCCGGGCATTGTTTGATACGTTGAAAGAAGGCGCGATTTTAACAGGACGTGTCACCAATGTAACCGATTTTGGGGTGTTCATCGACCTGGGTGGGGTAGAAGGTCTAATCCATGTATCGGAATTATCCTGGGGGCGGGTCCAGCATCCGACTGAGGTTCTTGCGATTGATGATACGATCAGCGTTTTGGTCTTGCAGGTTTGTGAAGAAACTTCACGAATCGCGTTAAGCTTGAAGCGTTTGAATCCCAATCCGTGGGAAACATTATCTGTCCGGTATAAAATTGGCGACGTTGTGCCAGCCAAAATCACATCGATTACGCGGTTTGGTGCTTTTGCCCGGCTTGAGGAGGGCGTTGAAGGGTTAATCCATGTGTCCTCGATTAACATTCCCGGAGGACGTGGACATATTGAAGACGTTCTTTATGTTGGGCAACCAGTGCAGACCCGTATTATCCATATTGATATCGATCGCCGCCGGCTGGGTTTAGGGCTGGTACAGGCTGAATGAGTGCAAAAAAACCAACCGGAACCCCCTCGCAAAAGAACCACACCCCTGATCCAATCCCTGAACCAGTCCCAGAATCATCTCTGGATAAACTGGCAAATATTTGGCTGCGTTTTGAACGATACGGCTGGGATATTTTAGGCGTTGGTTTTGTTGCTCTGGCTTTAATCACCCTGTTTTCATTAACCGGATTAAGCCAGGGGTCTTTTGGTTCTCCCTGGGGATCATTCTTAAAGCGATGGTTTGGTGCCGGCAGTTTTTTAATTGCCGGGTTGCTTGGCTATTTGGGTTTTTATTTTTTGAGCCGTCGTTGGGTAAATAATCTAAAAATTCGGTTGGGGCAAATATTAGCGCTTGAAGGTGCTGCTTTTGCATTACTCATTCTTCTCTCAATTTTAGGGGGCATTTCTTTAGAGCGGGCTGAGGCTGGTTGGGATGGCGGTGTGGTCGGGTGGGGTCTGGCTAGATTAGCTGCTGATTTGATTCCACTGCCCTTTTCAACGATTTTGGTCTTTTTGGTATTTGTAATCTTTGTGCTGGTTGGAACCGGGTTGAGCAGGAAGCTCATCGTTCTGTTTGAACAATGGCTGCAAACGGCTGGAGCAGAAGCCAATCCAGAAGAAGATGAAATTGATATTGTTGTGGAACATCCTGAAATTCGCGGCCAAAAATCGCTGCGAGAATTAGAAGGAGCCACACCACTCCCCGTTGTTCCCTCTCGGCGGGATGAGAATCTGCCGCCTCTGGAACTGTTGAACCAGGAAGAGGCCAATGGAATTGACGAAGAACGCATTCACCTGGTTGCCAAAAAGATTGAGCAGACCCTGGATGAATTTGGTATTCCTTCCAAGGTGGTCGGTTACCGCGTGGGGCCAACAGTTACTCAATTTGCGGTTGAACCAGGGTATATTGAGAAAATCGGCACCGATGGCAAACCTTTCCAGCAAAAAGTGCGCGTTTCTCAAATTTCAACCCTGTCACGCGATCTTGCCCTGGCACTTGCTGCCGAACGGCTGCGGATTGAAGCACCCGTACCGGGGCGATCTTATGTTGGTGTTGAGGTTCCAAATACATCCACCGCTATGGTTTGTTTACGACCATTGTTGGCATCTGAACCGTTTATGCGCTTGAATTCTCCGCTGGCTATTGCGCTGGGGCGAGATGTTTCCGGCCTGCCGGTGGTGGCTGACCTGGCGCGCATGCCGCATGTGTTGGTGGCGGGTACAACCGGATCAGGAAAATCCGTTTGCCTGGCAGCCATTACTACCTGCCTGGTGATGAATAATACGCCAGCAACGCTGCGGATTGCCATGCTGGATCCCAAAATGGTTGAGTTGGTGCGCTTTAATGGTTTTCCGCATTTATTGGGAAAAGTGGAAACTGATATTGAACGAATGTTGGGCATTTTACGGTGGGCACTGGTAGAGATGGACCAACGCTACCGCCTGCTGGAAGGTGCCAACGCCCGTGATTTGGATGCCTTCAATCGCAAACAAGAACGGAAGAAACAGGAAACTCTGCCGCGGATTGTCATCTTAATAGATGAATTGGCCGATTTGATGATGTCTGCGCCTGATCAAACGGAACACGCGCTGGTACGGTTGGCGCAAATGGCGCGTGCAGTCGGCATTCACCTGGTGGTGGCTACCCAGCGGCCAAGTACGGATGTTGTTACCGGCCTGATTAAAGCAAACTTCCCAGCCCGGATTGCCTTTACTGTGGCATCCTCGGTTGATTCGCGTGTGATTTTGGATATGAACGGGGCAGAAACCCTGCTTGGCCGGGGAGACATGCTGTTCTTATCGCCGGAAGTAGGTACTCCCCAGCGCGCGCAAGGTGTATTATTAAAAGACCAGGAAGTGGATAAGGTAATTGATTTCTGGCAGAAGTCGCCGCTTACCAAACCCTCTCAAGAAGCCCCGTGGGAGGCTTTATTACAGGTCGAGGAAGGGGGCGATGATCTTGTGGAACAGGCGATTGAACTGGTGAAGAAAACCCAACGTGCCAGTGCCTCTCTGCTTCAACGCCGTTTGCGGATCGGATTCCCGCGAGCAGCACGATTATTGGATGAACTGGAAGAAATGGGTATTGTTGGACCAGCTCAAGGAGGCGGAAAAGACCGCGAAGTCTTAATCGATCCTGATGATGAAGAAGAACAAGAAGGTCAAGAATTTCGATAAGACAGTGGTGTTTGACAGTTTGGGCTGGGTAAGATATCATTTGGCTTGTTTGCAAGCCAAGGCATTGCTTGCTTAATTTTATCTCCCATCGAAGGTGTGTTTTGACCCCACAAGTAGATAAACCCAAACCTGCAACATTTACCGATTTGCTGCGATCCTTGTTTAAAGGTGTATTAGATAAGGCAGGCGCATTTCTCAATTCCCTTGGTCTCACTCCAAATGCAATGACAATCCTGGGCTTTGCAGGAAATGTTGTGGCTGCGTATTTGTTAGCAATTGGTCAAATCACCTGGGGCGGTGTGGTGGTATTGTTAATGGGCCCCATTGACGCGTTGGACGGTGCGATGGCCCGTCAACGCGGCAAACCAACCCGCTATGGCGCATTTCTTGATTCGGTGACTGATCGCTACTCAGAATTGGTGATTTATGCTGGCTTGTTGGCGTATTTTTTGCAGCAAGACAGCTCAATTCCGGCAATGCTCGTGTTTTTTGCAGCCGCAGGTTCCGTATTGGTTTCTTATGTTAAAGCGCGCGGGGAAGCGGTTGGATATAATGTTAACGCAGGCATTTTGACACGAGTGGAACGATACCTGGTATTGACCCCGCTTTTGATTATTAACCAACCCGTTATTGCCTTGTGGATTATCAGTATTTTGGCAAATTTCACTGCGCTGCAACGGATCTTGTTTGTTCGCAAACAGGCGGATGCGCAAGGGGATATTCTTAAAAAATAAAGATTTTATGGGCAGTCAGGAAGCAGGCTATAAGACTTCCGGTCCGCTCAAAATCATAATCGAAGAAAGGGCTCCATCTCATGCAAACAGGTTTTTCCATCGGTCCATTATTTATCCATTATTACGGCATTATTATCATGTTGGGGGCATTGGCGGCAGCATGGATGGCTACCCTGGAAACCAAACGGCGCGGACATGATCCAGAAATGGTTTGGGATGTTCTGCCCTGGTTGCTAATTGCTGGGATTATTGGTGCCCGTATCTGGCATATTTTGACACCGCCTGCCTCAATGGTTGAGCGCGGAATTACGACATACTATTATCTGACCCATCCGCTGGATGCGTTGGCGATTTGGAATGGCGGCCTGGGGATTCCGGGCGCTGTGGCGGGTGGTGCGTTAGCGTTGTGGCTTTATGCCCGCAAGCATAAAGTGAGCTTCGCGATGTGGACAGATATTGTTGCCCCAGGTTTAGCGCTTGCCCAGGCGATTGGGCGGTTTGGCAATTTTGTTAATCAAGAACTGTACGGCGCGCCAACGAGTTTACCCTGGGCGATTTTCATTGAGCCTGCCTACCGGCTGCCGGAATTTGCCAACCAGGCTTATTACCATCCATTATTTGCGTACGAGTCCATTTGGAATTTAATCAATATGGGTGTTTTATTATGGATGGGGCGTAAGCTTGCCAATCGGTTAAAAGTTGGCGATATCTTCTTAACCTATTTGATCATTTATCCGGTTGGGCGTTTTATGCTTGAATTTTTACGGTTAGATCCATCGCCGGTCGCTGGATTAAATGCGAATCAAACCTTAATGGCAGTTATCGCGATTGGTTCTGCAGCGGCGTTGATTTATCGCCATGTAATTCAAAAGAAGTCTCAACCAACGAACTAAGAGGTACGGCGCACGCGCATTTATAAAAAATGATTGTAACTGAGGACCTGAGCAAAAAATTTGATGAATTCCTGGCTGTCGATAGGGTAAACCTGAATGTGAAGCCAGGCCAGGTCCTTGCTTTGCTTGGTCCCAATGGAGCGGGTAAAACGACCACAGTCCGAATGCTCACTTCCATTCTGGTGCCCAGCAGCGGCCGGGCATGGGTGAATGGATTTGATGTGGTTACCCAATCTGACCAGGTGCGTGCATCTGTTGGTGTGCTAACAGAACATCACGGATTATATGGCCGCATGAATGCGGATGAATATCTTAAGTTTTATGCGGATTTATACCGGATTGCCCCTGCGGAATATAAAAAACGTGCTGACGAGTTATTAACCACTTTTGGGATTGCCGAGGCTCGCAGGCGCAGGTTGGGCGAATATTCTAAAGGAATGCGGCAAAAATTGGCGCTGGTACGCGCGTTAATTCATAACCCGCCGGTATTGTTGTTGGATGAACCCACCTCAGCAATGGATCCAGAGAGTGCCCGAATGGTCCGGGATGCAATTCTGAGTTTGCGCTCCGATTGGCGCACCATCGTTTTGTGTACGCATAATTTAAGCGAGGCAGAAACACTGGCTGACCAAATCGCGATCATCCGCCGCGGCAAGATCATCCTTTATGATCAGCTCGATCACCTGAAAACGGCCTTGTTAGGTCCGGCAGTATTTGAAGCACAATTTGCCAACTCCGTTGATGGACTGACTATTTCTTTGCCTGGTGATGTCGAGGAAATTTCTCGCGGTACTCATTGGATTCGATTCCAGGTTCAGAATCCCGAAAAGACCAATCCCCAATTGCTGCGTGGATTACTCGATCAATCGTTGGAAATCCTTGCTTTTCAAGAAATTCGTCACAGCCTGGAAGATGCTTATATGGAGGCGGTCCGAAATGGTACAGGGGATTCGCATGTTTGAGGCACTCCAACCTGCGCTGGTGATTGCTCGCCGTGAAGTGCGGGATCAATTTCGCGATTGGCGAATTATTTTCCCAATTGCTTTTCTAACCGTCTTTTTCCCGTTTTTGATGAATTTTACCGCCCAACAAATGTTAGGTTTTGTTCGCCAGTACGGCGCGAATATTATTGGCGAACGGCTGGTGCCGTTTTTATTAATGATTGTGGGCTTTTTTCCGATTTCTGTTTCTCTCGTGATCGCATTGGAATCTTTTGTCGGAGAAAAAGAGCGCGGCAGCATTGAACCGCTGTTGAGTTCACCATTAAAAGACTGGCAGCTATATTTAGGGAAATTGCTGTCTTCCACGGTTCCTCCGCTGGTCGGCAGTTTTTTGGGAATGGGGGTGTACCTGGGTGGATTGGCAATCAGCCGCGTGCCGCTGCCTGAATTTGGATTATTAGTCCAAATTATCATCTTGACCATTGTTCAGGCATTTGTGATGGTCAGCGGCGCAGTTGTGGTGTCAACCCAGGCGACTTCAGTCCGGGCGGCAAATTTGTTGGCCAGCTTTATTGTGATTCCTGTGGCCTTATTGATCCAGGCAGAAGCCGTGGTTATGTTTTGGGGGCGCGATAGTAACTCGCTGTGGTGGATTGTTTTTGGATTGGCTTTATTGACTGGATTGTTTGTCCGGGTTGGATTAGCGCATTTCCAGCGGGAAGAATTGCTCGGAAGAGAAATCGATATATTAAATTTTCGCTGGGGCTGGCGGGTATTTTTGAATGAATTTCGCGGTGGGGCACGAAATATCTTCCAATGGTATCGTCAGGCAATTCCAGCGGCTTTGTATCGGATGAGGTGGGCAGTCTTGGCAGTGTTCTGCCTGGCTGTTTTAGGCGCATATTTAGGGACACAACAGACTGCTGTCTTTGCGATCCAGATCGATTCTTCTACCTTGAGTGATCGCGTGAAAATGGTTCGCGAATTGTTGCCAACCAATTCTGCTGCGCCGGTATTATTGATTTGGTGGCAAAATGTCCGCGTGCAGATCATTGCATTGATTTTGGGCTCGTTCTCTATGGGAATTTTAGGCGTGCTGCCTATGATTGCTACAATGGGCGTGGTGGGATACCTGATTCAAACTTTAGCCAACAACGGTATCGGTGCGATGACCTCGCTGCCTGCTTTTATTCTGCCTCATGGAATTGTTGAATTGCCAGCCTTTTTATTGGCGACCGCTGCAATCTTGCAAATGGGGGCATTATTAGCTACTCCCACTCCGGAGAAAACTGTTGGGGAAGTTTTTTTATGTGGATTAGCAAATTGGTTTAAAATCGTATTGGGTGTGGTACTTCCTCTGCTGCTAATTGCCGCAGTTGTTGAAGCCTGGGTTACACCGCAGATTGCACTACTCTTGCTTCATTGAAGACCCAAATCCTGGGATTGTGGAGGAGAACATGGCAAAAATCATCATCCTGGGAACAGCGAATGCTGTATCGGATGAACATCACGAAAACACCCACCTGTGCGTTATCACGGAACAGCGCACAATCCTGATTGATTGTGTCGGGAATCCAATGGTCCACTTGAGGAAGGCCGGAATTAACCCTCATCAAGTGACCGATCTGGTGTTAACTCATTTTCACCCTGATCATGTGTCCGGTTTCCCACTTTTGTTGATGGATCTTTGGCTGACCGGACGGAAACAGGGGATTAAAATCTACGGCCTGGAATACACCATTGAACGCGCAAAATCCTTGATGGATATGTATGATTGGCAAACCTGGCCCCATTTTTTCCCGGTGGAATTCTGCGTCATTCCGGAAGAAGAAGGGGCTGTGATGATTTCTGATACAGACGTTCATATCCAGGCTTCACCCGTGAAACACCTATTACCAACCATGGGAATGCGAATCGATTTCCTTGCAGAAGGAAAAACAATGGTTTACACAAGTGATACTGAGCCTTGTGACGCGGTGATCCGATTGGCGAAAAATGCCGATGTTTTAATTCATGAGGCATCGGGAGCCACCTTAGGCCATTCTTCTGCGCAGCAGGCAGGGCAAATTGCCCGCCAGGCCGGGGCAAAGTCCCTTTATTTAATTCATTATCCGACCAATGCAAACCCAGAAAATTTATTGGCGGATGTAAATAAAGAGTACCTGGGACCAGCCCAGGTAACCGTTGATTTCATGCAGATGGAACTTTAAGGATTACCAGCCTTCCAGGTAGGGCTGCCATTCGGAATATTCGGATAAGTGACGGCCAAAAATGTATAATGCGGAAGCTGGTGGTTCTTTGGGCTTGCGGTTTAAAGACATTCCGGCCTCTGTCAGGATTCTTCCACCTTTGCGGTGATTACAGGCTGAACAGGCCGTAACCACATTTTCCCAAATGTGGGGGCCGCCCAGGTAGCGGGGGGTCACATGATCAATCGTCAAGTCGCCGTAATGTTTACCACAATATTGGCAGGTAAAATTATCGCGCCGGAACACTTCACGGCGAGTGAGTTTTACCCGAATGCGGGGGCGATGAACCATATTCTGCAGGCGAATGATGGAGGGGCGGGGAAATGTACGCATCTGAGTCTGAATCTCGCCCCGGCCATTAATGACCAGGGAGGCTTTTTCAGTCAAAATCAGACCGATTGCCCTTTTTATATCGCAGACATTTATTGGTTCAAAATTTGCGTTGAGAACCAGGACGTTCTCTGACATAGAACACTACCTTGTACGAATTATAGCACGGCACCAATCCTTCAGATATCATCGATTGTGAACGAAGATATTTAATGGTTTTTATGTCATAATCATATAAGAGTGGGAGGTAAGAATGCAAGTTATTGTCGCAGGTGGAAGCGGTTTTATTGGGCGGGAATTGATTAAGCAGTTGGTCGCAAAAGGCCATCAAGTTTGGGTATTAAGCCGCACCCCATCGAAAGTAAAATTGCCCCAAGGCGCAACTGTGATTGGGTGGGATGGGCGCACCCCGCAGGGCTGGCAGCCTTTGGTGGAAACTGCCGATGCGATTGTCAATCTGGCTGGAGAAAATCTTTCAGACGGGCGGTGGACACCGGAACGAATACAGCGCATTTTGTCCAGCCGTGTGGATGCTGGGAATGCGATTAGCGAAGCAGTAAAGGCATCAAATCATAAACCAGCGGTCGTGCTGCAAGCTTCGGCGATTGGTTTTTATGGAGCTGCGGATGATCGTGTTTTAGATGAAAATTCTCCTGCTGGAACGGATGAGTTGGCGAAAATATGCCTTGATTGGGAAGGATCCACACAACCGGTTGAAGATTTGGGGGTTCGCCGCTGTGTTTTGCGAATTGGGTTGGTTTTAAATTCTCGCGGGGGGGTGCTGGATCGGCTAAAACTACCCTTCCAATTATTTGTGGGTGGACCGCTAGGCAGTGGAAAACAGTGGTATACTTGGATCCATATGGCAGATTTAATTGGCGCAATCATTTTCCTTTTACAGCACCCCACAGCCAGCGGTGTGTTTAATCTCACTTCGCCTGCACCTGTGACGAATGCTGAATTTGGCCGCACTCTGGGACGTGCTTTGCACCGGCCTTACTGGCTGCCTGTGCCTGCGTTTGCCTTGCGCTTCATTTTAGGGAAAATGTCCACCCTGGTATTAAATGGACAACGTGTAATTCCTGCGCGTTTGCAGGAATTCGGTTATGCTTATCAATATGCTACGCTCCTCCCTGCGCTGGAGGATTTGATCGGTTAAGACATAACCTGATTAATCCCTTGAAATAAACCGGCGCAGTGACGCCGGTTTTTATTTTTCTGATTGGCTGTAATAGCCACAATCTACTTTGACGGAGGTCAAATTATGAGCATCGAACAACAAGTTGAATTATTAATGCAAGGAACGGAATATGGTGATGAGACACTTAAGCAATCTATGCGCGATGAATTGCGCGAACGATTGCTGGTGGCGGAACGCGAAAACCGGCCTTTGAGGGTGTATTGTGGCTATGATCCTCGCCGCGCTGATTTACATTTAGGCCATACTGTTACCATGCGGAAATTACGCCAGTTCCAGGATCTGGGACATGAGGTGCATTTTGTGATTGGTACCTACACTTCATTGATTGGCGATCCATCTGACCAGGATAAATTACGCCCCCGTTTGACTCCAGAAGAGGTGGAGGAAAATGCGCGGACTTACGCAGAACAAGCTTTTCGTATTTTAGACCGTGAAAAAACGCTGATTCACTACAATGCAGAATGGCTGTCGAAATTAACTTTTGCAGATTTGATTGGTCTGGCGGCAAATTTCACCTTGCAGCAATTTATTGTGCGGGAGAACTTTAAGCTGCGCTGGGACAGTGGTGAGGCTATTTACTTGCACGAAACCTTCTATGCATTGATGCAGGCATATGATGCATTTCATCTAAAAACGGATGTCCAGGTTGGAGGTACAGACCAGTTATACAATATTGTCTCCGCCAGCCGGAAATTAATGTCCGCGATGGGTGAAAAACCCAATGTGGCGATCATCATGGGGATTCTACCTGGAACGGATGGCGTGGTAAAAATGAGCAAATCATTGGGAAACCATATTCCCATCAATACCAATGCCGAAGATATGTACGGTAAAGTTATGAGTATTCCGGATTTTGCCATGCCCTCTTTTGCTCGACTGGTGACCCGCTGGGCACCCGAACCAATTTCAGCGATGGAAAATGGATTGGCAAAAGGAGAAATCCATCCCCGGGATGCCAAAATGAGCCTTGCTTTCGAAATTGTCAGCAATTTTTACGGTGAGGTGGATGCAGTGCAGGCACAAGAAGCTTTTGTCCGAATTTTTCAAAAGCACGATTTGCCAACTGATTTGGAAGAATTTGCCGTACAGCCGGAACAAACCCTGGTGGATGTCTTGGTTGGTTGCGGTTTGGTGAAGAGCCGCAGCGAAGCCCGCCGTCTGGTAGAACAAAAAGGGGTTCGACTGGATGGAGACTTATTGACCAATCCGGTTGAAGGTTTACCCCATAACGGTGTGTTACAGGTTGGCAAGCGTTCATTTATCCGGGTTACCGGATTATCCTAGTAATTTATTCGCTGTTCAGAAAAACCAGTTTCTTTACTAATTTCTAGGGAGAGACTGGTTTTTATTTTGCTGCCGGATTAATGGCGGTTTTCAGTAAGGCCGCGCCAATATTTTCTGCTAATGCAGGCTGATTGTCTTCCAGTAAAACTACCAAAGCCAACGGCGTGCCTTGCCAATCTGGAAGTGTGCCTGCCAAAAACCAGGTAAATTGTTGATCCTGATCGGAAGCCAGCCCGCTGCTGTGCCAGATCGGTAGATCGGTATTTCCAAAATTTTTGATCTGGCGATTAAGTGTGCTGTAGGTAAGGGCACGTACGGAAGGATCAGAAGGAAGGACCACCCATCCCTGGTGGGGTGTTTCTACCGCGATTGCCAGACGTGGAGCAGGACGAATCCCATCTGCACTCAAGGTAGCTGCCGCTAAAGCCATCTGGAGAGGGGTAACTTTTAAATCCGTTAGCCCTAATGCTGCGATAAGTGAATCGTTGATTTCTGCTTCTGGTGAAGCTTCAGCGGTCTCAAGCGGGATTGCCGGTGTATCAAAAAAACCAAGTTTTCGCTGCAGGTCCAGAATTTGCCCGGTGCTTAACCGTTTGCTGAGTTCTGCAATGGGGTTCGGGCAGCCTGCTGCCACCACAGATTCCCATGTTAGCGGGGTGGTTGGCGGTAATGCACAGGATAAATTATTTCCGGCAATTGAGGCGGATAATTTTTCCGGCAGAGCTGGCAAACCTGATTGGATTGCAACGGTGGTTAGAAGAAACGGACCCAGGGTGGTACCAATAGGGTATTGTCCTTGGACTGCCCTGTTGACCAGTGGTGCTGATGGATCGGCAACCCAGGCATCCCAATTTTCTTGTAAGGTGCCAGGATCAAAATATGGATGAGAAGCCAGAACAAGCAGTTCGCCGGTTTGGGCATTTAAAAGAACCACTGATCCGGTCTGGTTGCCTAATAATTCATCGGCTTTCTGTTGGAGTGACAAATCCAGGCTGAGGCGGATGTTTAACCCATTGGGCGGCTGCGCATAGACAATTTGAGAATACCAGATTGTTGAGGCTGGATTTCCTTGTAAACCACGCAAATATTCGTCGAGACTGTACTCTAATCCACCTTTTCCGTACAAAGGATCGTTATATCCAATGGTGGTAGAGAGGGGCGGGTAAAGCAATTTGCGGGTGATCGATCCTGGGTCACCGGTTGAAACGGCAATAGACTGGTTTTGCCTGTCCAAAATACTCCCTCTTGGCACAAACCGGTCGCTGATCACCCAGCGCAGGTTATCCGGGCGGGTATTTAAGCCTACGCTGCGAAAAATTCCCCACCAACCTGCCAGAAGAGTCAGGAGAAAGAACCCAGCCATCAAGGCACCGCCAACCAGCAAATATGGAGTTGTTTTTTCCAGAATGGGCTGCTCCTCGTTCGATTGGCCGCTGATCAAGATTAACAAGAACAAAGCAAACAGCGAGGTTACCAGGGATGAGCCGCCATATGATACAAATGGTAAAGTAACACCGGTTAATGGGAGCATGCGTAAATTGCCGCCCAGGATTAATGTGGCTTGTGCACCCAGGTAAATGGCAATTCCGGCGGCAAGCAGGCGTTGAAAATGATTTGGGGCTCGTAATGCCGCCGAAAAACCACGCACGACCAGCAATGCATAAACGATCACTAAACCGCCGATGCCCAATAATCCGGTTTCTTCGCCAATTGCTGCGGCAATGAAATCTGAGTGAGCTACGGGAACTAATCCCGGGCTGCCTAAACCTGGCCCCGTACCAATTAAGCCGCCATTTGCGAATGCCAGCAAGGATTGAATAATTTGGTAAGATCGCCCGCCTGGGTCTGCCCACGGGTTGATCCAGGCATCTACCCGATATTGAATGACATTAAACAAGAAATACCCTGCAATCCCAGCTGCAATTAAAATGACGGCTGCAATGAGGAGTATGCGTCTTTTGCCAATGGCAAGATAAACGATTAAAGTGTAAAAGGCAATAATGAGAGATGCCGTACCGAGATCACGTTGAGCAACTAGAATCAATATTGCAGCACCAACGACTACGAGTGAAGGTATGATTAACGTCCCAAGCTGCAAGCGGATAGCAGCCTGGTCTGCGAGATAGGCAGCAAGGTAAATAATTAGCAGGATTTTGAGCGGTTCTGAAGGCTGTAAGTAAATACCGCAACACCCCAACCATAATCGAGGACCTTCTCCACCGGGGTATTTGCCAAGGAAAAAGGTTAATCCTGTCAGAAGCAAGCCAATGGAAAGCCAGATGTATTTGTAGCGCCGCAGCCATTTCAATAATTTGGGTTGGCGCAGTGCAACGAAAAACAACAACGAACTTGCCCCAAGCCAGATTGTCTGGCGCAAACCTAAATTCTCATCCAGCCGCCAAATGGTTAATAAACCCCAGCCGGTTAGCAGTGCCCCCAGCGGTAACAGGAATGGGTCACTCTCCGGTACGATTTTTTTAACTTGAAATTCCAGTAATAGTACGAGAGTAAACCAGACCAGGAATCCAATCCAGTGCAACCAGCGGTATTCGGCGTTCCAGGAATGAACTCGAACTGCGGGCGATAAGGTCAGGATGAGCGAATAGAAAAAAGTGAAGATAACCGCCAGAACCAGCAGGTTTCTGCGTAAGCGATCTTTGGGATCGGCAGTAATAGAGAAGAGAGAATCCACGGTCTAAAAATATTTATTGATTAACAGGTCGAGTTTCTGGCGGGTTTCGGCCGGGATCTTGTCTGGGGCGGTTAGAATGGCTTTAGAAAGCGCTGAGGAGCATTCACAGCCCGTTGGCTCATCTAACATAGGAATTAGTCGCTGAATGGCGATTTGAGCCGTCTCCGTGTTTTGGGAGAGGGTACGGATCACCATTTCTACTGTGACTGGTTCTTCGCTGATATGCCAGACATCGTAATCCGTGATATGAGCCAGGTTGGCATAGCACATTTCTGCTTCGCGTGCTAAAAAGGCCTCGGGGCTGCTGGTCATTCCAATAATGGACATTCCCCAGGAACGGTACAAATTTGACTCTGCTTTGGTGGAGAATCGAGGTCCTTCAATGGTGATAAAGGTTCCGCCTTTGTGGACGTTTGCATCAACACTGGTGGCAGCCCGGTAAAGCATGGTTGAAAGGTCTGAGCAGTAAGGATCTGCGGTGCCGACATGGGCAACCAACCCGTCCCCAAAGAAGGTGCGTTTCCGATCACGGGTGAAGTCCAGGAGCTGATCCGGAACCACAAAGTGCCCTGGTTTATAGTCATCTCGTAAAGAGCCGCAGGCAGATATTCCAACAACAAACCGAATGCCTAACGATTTAAAAGCGTAGATATTTGCCCTGTAATTGACTTCGGTGGGTAAAATGAAATGTCCCAGACCGTGGCGGGCAAGGAACGCTACTCGTTTCCCTTCCAATGTGCCGATCACAATGGGTGAACTGGGTTTGCCGAATGGTGTGTCGATTTCGACGGTTTCTACGTCTTTTAAGCCGGAGAAATGATACAGGCCTGAGCCGCCAATTACACCGAGGATTGGTTTTTCTGTCATGGTTTGCTCCATTCGTAAGGGGGGGATCAATTTAAGGGAAGGATTTCAATTTTGATATCTTCTTGACCGCAGCGAACTTCATCCCCAGAGATGATTACGGTTGTGGTCAGAACACGTTCTTCATTGAGGTAGGTACCGTTTGTCGAATTCAGGTCTTCCAGCCACCACTGGTTTTGCCGGTAGGTTAACCGGGCATGGTGGGTGGAGACGGTCTCATTTTTCAGGCTTAAATCACAGGTCTGATCTCGCCCAATGAGAATATCCTGCTTTTGAAAACGAAATGGTTCCAGTGTTTCTTCGCCATTGACCGTCAGGATAATCATGGGGATGCGGCTGGAAGAAGCCAGCAATGCTTGCGACTTCAAGTCACGCCAGATGGTATATAACGCCCAGCCTAAAAAAGCATATAAGGCAGCCGTCATAAGAATTCTTAAAATAAAAACTACAACGCCACTCATAAATATTCACCTACGCAATCAGGATTTTACCTCAGATGTTATTGAGTCCTGGTTGTTAACTGTTAATTCTTCACCATAGATGACCGCAATCCCTGCCAGAGAAATCACATCACCTGGGTGCAGATAGTGCTGGGCAATACGCTGCCCATTAACGAAAGTGCCCCCGGTAGAGTTTAAGTCAAACAAAATATGCTGTCCGCGAACTTTACGAATTTGGGCATGCGAACGAGATACTCGCAGGTCATTAATAACCAGGTCATTTTCGGTTTTTCGACCAAGGTTGGTGACGGGTTTGGTTAATGGAAATATTTCGCTGCCGTTGATGATCAAAAAGGAATTTTTCTCCGGCTGTGCGGCAGCTTTTTCATCACCCGCTTTTGATTGCATCACAGCGGTGGAGCCTAATTCGCCCGTGTCTCGCATCAGTTGGATCATGATACCATCTTCGGTCAACATTGCATTGGGGACAAAGCGGAGCAGCGGTGGGGCATTTAAACGTAAACCGGCTTCACGGATGGTCTGGTTAAGTGAATTTTCTAGCTGAATAATCCAATCGGAATGCTGCTGCCAGGTTGTGACAACATTCGGGTGGAGGGAGATTAAAAAGATATTCGGTAAATCGTGAATTTCCCCTGTTTCTGAAACGAGGCGTTCGCGAATGGCAGCCATGATTGATTCAATTAATTTAGGCTGCTGTTGATTTCGAGGAAGCCAGGATAGGCTGTGTTCGATCAGGGCTTGGAGTTTCGCTTCAATCGCATCCAATCTTGATTTCATATCTTATAATTATAAAGCCTGATGAAAGAATCCAAACAGCAATCCGGTTATCAAGAAATTCCACACACTGCAGATTGGGCCTTACAAGTATGGTCGCCTGATCTGCCGGGTTTGTTTATCCAGGCTGCAAAAGGAATGGCTGCGTTGATGGGGATGCAATTAAATCGGCAGCCCGCACATGAATATGCCTTTACGGTGCAGGGAGTGGATGCTGAGAGTTTGTTAGTCGCATTTTTGAATGAGTTATTGTTTGTGTGGGAAACTGAAGGATTGGGGTTTGAAAGCCTTCGAATAAGCATTAGCGAAAATTATTTGAATGCAGTGATGATGGCTGTGCCTGTGATCAAAGTGAACAAAGAAATTAAGGCAGTTACTTATCATGATCTGGCGATCAGCTCTAGTGAAGATGGTTTTCAAACCACCATCGTATTTGATGTTTAACGATTACTTAAAAGACTCTGGGTTGGTGCAGGTTGATATCACAGGTGTAACAAACCGGAACAGAATGAGCGAATCGAGCAGCTGCCCGGCGGGTAAATCTCTGTAGGGGTAGCCGAGCTGCAGGTCAAAATTATCTTCTAGCTGCAAATCCACAAAAAATATATCGTTTTTGGGATATCGATCAATATAATCCTGCATGCGTTCACC
>JAJUJY010000098.1 GCA_029265085.1 Chloroflexota bacterium | reverse complement strand
TCGGCGATCAGACAATCAGTATTTTTGCGGGCATTTCTGCTGTGGTGGGCTTTGTCCTGGTTTTGGTGGGCGTTTCGCCTTTGCAAAGGATCTAAACCTGGCGGCTGCGGTGACCTGGAGCTTGCTGGGGAATTTTGTTGGAATTGGTTTTGCAGCCATTTCAGACATCTGGATCAACGGTTATCCGCCCGCGGTTGCAGTGGTCGGTGAGTTCTTACCGGCAGCCGGACCAAACGCAATCTTTGCGGCCGTCCTGGTTCCTTTGTTGGTTGCGGCTTATGCAGCCGTCCAACAGCAAACTGGCCGGTAATTCATTCGTTTTTAGATTGGGAGGCCGGGGATCCCTCGGCCTCCAGAAAAGAAATTCGAGGGTTTCATGCTGGTAACCTGGCGTTATCAAAAGCGAAAATCACTCATCCAGAGTTTTGATCCGCGGGCCTGGATCATCTTTTTCATTTGTTACATTGCCTGTACGATTTTATTCTGGGATCTTCGCTTTTTACTGGTCTTATTCGGTATCGCTTTGTTGGTCATTTTTACCTCCGGGATTAAGTGGCAAGAAATGAAGCGAGCCTGGATTTTTATTGGCGGATTTATTCTCTTCTTTTCTTTTTTGACCTTCTTAACCGGCCGCGGCGGGATGGAATTGTATGCCCAGGAGCATTTGTTAACTCGTCTCCAGGCTGGTTTTAAGATATTTGGGTGGACACCTACTTTGATCATTTCAGCGGAAAGGATCATGTATGCCGTTTCGATGCTTTTCCGCGTGTTTTCACTGGCCAGTATGACAATTTTGATCCCGTATTCATTGAATCCGGCACATTATGGAATCACCTTTCGAGGTCTTGGATTACCGGATAAAGTGGCCTATGGCATGGATTTAACCATGCGCTTTATCCCTTCATTTGGGCGCGACTTCCAACTGACAATGGATGCCCAGCGAGCCCGCGGATATGAAATCGAAAAGCTTTCCGGTGGATTATTTGCCCAGGTGCGTAAACTGGCACCATTAATTGTTCCGGTCACGATCCATGCGATTGTTGGCAGCGAGGATATTATTGATGCGATGGATTTGCGCGCTTTTGGCGTAGGTCCGCGCACCTGGTTGGAACAACTTCATTATCGTACCCGCGACCGGGTATTGGTTGTGGCTGGTATCGTGATGTTGATGGTTTCGATCGCTTTGTCTTTATATGGGATTGGCAAGTTCTGGGTACCGCAATTCTTGATTGATATGGCGACTGCAATCCTCTAATTTTGCCTGGAAATATTAAAAATTAATGCCTCTGGTTTGGTTTTCCAGAGGCATTTTGATTCAAAATGGACGTTATAGTACTTTGGTCACGGTTAACCAGTCGCCTTTTTCGAGGTTGCTGGCCGTGATTGCGTCCGCTGATCCCAAAATGACAACCGCACCTTCAGTTTTAATGGATTCAAGTGCTTTTCCGAGCTGACGGAAGTTGTTTATCGTGGTGGATAAGACCTGCTCGCGTATTTGCTGGCGTTCCTCATCACTAATTCCTACCAGATAGCGAATGAGGGATGTGTACCCTTTGGCATCCGGCAGCTGGTAGTCATCAATTTCACCGATGGCTGTGATGATGGCTTTGGTCAATTCCGCGTCACTTAGTTCAAGGTTTTGAAGGAATTGGCTGGTTTGATCATAGATATCCAGAGAGGATTGCAGGTTCGGATCACGGTATGAAAGGAAGTTAAACACGCCGGATTGCCGGTCGAACACGCAGAACCCGCCGTATGCCCCGCCTTGAACGCGAATTTTTTCCCATAACCAGGTATTGCGCAGGTAGGGGAGGATCGCAATGGCTGATCCGTGCATCTGGTATCCTGAATTGTACAGGTTGATGCCCTTGCCGACATAATTCACCTGGGCTGGTAAGGTTAATCCTTCAGCTTTTGGCAGTTCTGCAAGTTTCCATTGGGTGGATGCAGTGCTACCTTGAGGGAATTTGGCTAAGAATTCATGAATGGGTTTGCGAATTGAATCAAACCCGGCCTGATCGAGGGTGAGATTGCAAAGCATGGCTCCCTGCCGGAGTAGGGTGCTGCGAATGGATTCCAGGGTTTGTTGAATTTCCGGCCAGTTTTGATCCATCTTCTTGATCAGGTCTCGAATAAAGAAGAGCTGGCTGACCCCGCCCATTTGTTCGGAGGCCATGTCTGCTTCATTAAACCGGGCGCGCAAACGACCGTTAATCACGCGATGGCCCATCTCTACCATGTTTGATTCCAATCCAGCCTTTTCTTCCATTGCGATTTGGCGGATCCGTTCCTGGTTGTCTAAGCGGGCACTGCTCAGCACCTCATAGAGAATATCAAGTAAATCACCGGTTTGTGAATGCATTGCTTTCCCGCGGAGGAAGAGCCAGGCAACTCCTTGCTCAGAATTACGTACCGCGGATGTCAATGTGGTTGGATGAATTCCTCCGGTTTTTTGCCCAATTTTTTGAAGCATTCCCACAAAATCGAGTTTATCGGTGCCGGTTTCTAAGAGAGCGCGGGAGAAAATGGGCAAATAGGGCAGCCATTCTTGCGGCAAGGTGTGTAAATTGAAGCCTAAATCCAGGTAGGTAATACCGTTGGTGAAAATATCATGAAAGAGGATTTTTGCATCTCCTTCAGAAATGACCTCTGAGGGGATATTTTTCCCGTGTTTGTCCAAATCGGACCGCTGTAAAACGGGAATGGTTGCCAGCGCTTCTGGGGTATCCGGTGTTTCCTGGCGGTGTTTAAGGTCGCGCGTGGTAGTGATTATCTGCTGGATTTGGTCCGCAGTCATTTCTACTTTGGCTTTATCCAGGCGTTCACGTTCTGCTGCGGCTCGTTTTTGACCTAATTGTGCATCTGGCTGCAAGATAACGCTCAGCCGGTGCGTGTTGTCGATCAGATAGTGTTGGATTAAGTTCTCAAAGTATTTCTCACCAGATGCCAGGCGAGCTTTGATTGCGTTTAATGGGGTTTCAAATGCCAGGGGTTCAATTGGGTCTTTTTCATATAACCAGGAGGTCAGGCTGCGTAGTAGTAAAACCAGCCCGCGCGGAAACGCACCGGTATTATTTTCACGCAGTTGGAATTCAATGGTGTTCATTGCTGCGGCTATCGCTTCTGCGTCGATACCGTCTTTTACCATGTGTGCTAATGTTTCCAGGATCAGCGGTTCTACTTTGCTGGTTTGGGCGACCTCAACCCCTTTCAATCCGGTAGAGAATATGCGCTGCCGGTAATTTTCTTCGTAACCAACACCGGTTAAGTCTTCGCCTAATCCCGACTCGATCAATACCTTGCGCAGCTTTGAAGCAGGTGTGCCAATCAGAATGTGCTGGAGAATACTTAAGCCAAGATCTAATTCAACATCACCGGCTTCTTCCAACATCCAGTTGACAGAAACCTGGGCTTTTGCTTCCGGATCATCTCCGCTGTCAAAGGCTGCAACTTTCGATTGAGGTTCTTTAAATTGTTTTTGTAGAGAAACCCGGGAATTTACTTCAATCTTTTCAAAACGGCTGAGTTCTTCATCCATTCGTTTCAGGCGCATATCCGGATCATCGTCACCATAGAAGAAAATACGTGAATTGGAGGGATGGTAAAAGGTTTGGTGGAAATCCTGAAACTGCTGGTACGTTAAATCCGGAATAACCGCCGGATTACCACCCGAATCCAGGTTGTAGGTGTTATCTGGAAAGAGAAGGTGTTGGCTTTCTTCGGTTAAGACTGAGTCGGGATTGGAATAAGCACCTTTCATTTCATTGAATACAATGCCTTTAAAGGCCAGCGGATCCTCAGGATTTTCAAGTTCATAATGCCAGCCTTCCTGATATAACGTGAATTGTGTGTTCAGCGGGTGAAAAACAGCATCCAGGTAAACATCAATTAAGTTGTAAAAATCCTTCAGGTTCGTGCTGGCAACTGGATAGGATGTTTTGTCGGGAAAGGTGAAAGCATTTAAGAAGGTGTTGAGCGATCCTTTCATCAACTCAACAAATGGCTCACGTACCGGATATTTATCAGAACCACATAATACGGAATGCTCCATGATATGAGCAATACCCGTGGAATTGGCCGGCGGGGTCCGGAATGTGATGCTAAAAACTTTGTTTTCGTCCTGGTTTTCTAATGATAATAATTCAGCACCAGTGCGGATGTGCCGCCAATAGCGGGCTCGGGTATTTAATTCGAGAATGTTACGGTCCTGGAGAAGTTCAAATCCATGAAGAATGGTCATTTTTTCCTCTTTGTTTTTGGAAACAGATTTTTTGTTTGCAGCAAAGATGATGTTTGCTGTCTATTTCATAGAAATCGTTTTACGATAACGATTTGGATTTTATATCCATTGGTTGCCTAGATGGTACCGCGAATTCAGCTCAATACAAACTGCCCAAATGACCAGTTTGCTTATCATTTACTTTTTCTTGGGTAGTAGAAATACAAAAGGCAGCCCAATAAGAGCAATTCCACTGCAGATCCAATAGGCGGTCCGCAATCCAAACAGATCTCCTGCTGCGCCAACCAGAATCACGGCTACGGATGTTGCCAGAAAGTTGACGGCCATGAAAACCCCGTTTGCCAGTGCGCGAGAATCTGGGAAACTTTCCTGGACAGCTGCCATCATCGCAGGCGTCACTGAAAGCATGGTGAAGCCCAATCCTAATAAAACGGGGAATTGCAGCCAGTTATTGACCAACAAAAAAGCGGCCAGGAAGCCGGCTGTTCCCAGTAGGGAGATGCTCAAAATAGGTCGTCTGCCAATCCGGTCACTGATTGAGCCGCCAAGGAATGCTCCGGCTACACCGGCAGCTTCTAATAAGGATAACGATGCACCCGCAAACCATAAGTTGCCGCCTTGCTCTGTTATGAAGGTCGGTAAGAACGTCACTACGCCTATTGCTGCAAACGACCGGAAGATCATAACTCCAGACAGCGGCAACAAAACCGGGCGCATTGTTTTTAATGCAGATAACCAGGAAACGGACTGACTATTGTGGGGAATATGGTTAGAAACATCTCTGAGCCGGCTATACAAAATGATGGATGTCAGCCACCCTGCAACCATTAACAAGGGTGTGCCTTGGATTGGGACATATTGCAGCGTGGTGACAATGACCAACGGTCCCAAGGTTCGGCCAAGTTCTCCGCCGACCATCCAGAAGCTCATTCCCAAACCCAAACGTTCGCCAGATAATCTCCCTGCCATGACTGGCGCGATCGCATGAAAGGCTGCCGAGCTTATTCCGACGATCAGTAGCAAAAATGCAGCTACTGCATAGCTTGGAGCAATTCCAAGTAAGCTCATCATGGTTGCAGTAATTCCGGGTGCCAGGATGACCATCCAGCGCAAATTCACCCGGTCAGCCAGATAACCAATATAAGGTTGAATTAATGATGGTGCCTGGGTAAATACGGAAAGGAGCCCTGCCTGTGTCTTGATCAGTGAAAAATTTTGAATCAGAACAGGCAGCAGAGAGGATAAAAATGCGGCATAGGTATCATGCACTGCATGTCCGGCGGCAATCGTAGCAACCCGGTCAGCTACAAAGGGTTTTTCTTCAGCGTGTTCTTGAACGGCCATGATATCTTCCTGGAACTTAGATTTTGGTTGCGCTGTGTGTGATTATACTAAACCAATTCCAATCAGACATGAGAACAGTGCATGTTCATGGCAGCAAACCGAGATTGGGTGATTTGTTCGCTAGCTCAAACAATTGTGGTTTGTTCTAAAATTTGCTGTAAAGCCTGCTCTTTTTCTTTTGTGTAATTGCCAGTTGTGCGCCAGAGGATTTGACCGCTGCGGGATACCAACAAGATCGTAATTTCGTCTTCGTTATCAATGCGGAGTGCTTGTCTGAAAGCTGCTTTATCCAGGTAAAGGGTTATCGTATGTTCTCGTGAATGTTGGTTAGGAATCCCTGCTCGCATGCCTTCATTGATAAAGAATTGATTTAGGGGATTCATCTTGCGGATGGTTGGAAGCTCAAAATAGGTGAATTCAATTTCGCTGGCTTCTAATCTTTGTGCCGTGGGAATCCAGGTGTTAACCGATTGCTGCTGATATTGAAAAAATGGAATCAAAAGTAAATTGAATCTGGCAGGCAGATCTTTTGGGAAATGGACGGTCTGGCGTAAAAGATTTACGCCGGTAACAGAAGGAAAATTATCCTCTCTCATCTTCTCCGCGCTTTACTTCTCCGCTGATTTCAAAAGCAAGCGGTAAAAGTTCCGGGTATTGGCTGTAATCCGTATCATCTTCTAAGCGGATGCGTATTTTTAATGATTGAATTTCTGGGTGGTCTGTCAGGTGGTGCATGATCGTATCGTCTGCTTTTACTCCAAATGTTTTTAGCAGCCGCCGAATATCACTCTGTGTTATTTCATTCATTTTTACCTCCGAATAGTGCCTCTCAAGTAAAGTATAAAAAAATCCCGGCGAAAACCAAGCTGCCGGGATGAGACGTATAAAGTTTAGCGTAAATATTAATGGCTAATCGTTTGCCTGTACTGATTCTTGCTGCGGCGAATTTTTCTTCCGCCGGGTGTCAATCCACAATGCCGTTATAGCTAATGCGGTGGATGCCAGAATAAAGCCGGCTGCAATTTGGAAAGTGCCCTGAATTCCGGTAACCAAAGCTGTTGAACCGGCTTGAGCCATATCTGTTCCAGCAGGTAACCCTGCAAAAGCCAGTACTTGCGCTGTAAACAATGCTCCGGTAAGCGGAATGCCAGAAGTTTGCCCCAGAGTCCGTGAAAGGGTCATCAAACCTGATGCAATGCCTAGTCGTTCGCGGGGAGCAGATCCCATAATTGCGCTGTTATTGGGCGATTGGAACATACCCAGGCCCAGGCCAATGGGTAAAAACCGAATGATGAATCCAAGGGGTGACAATCCAGCCCGAAGCGTACTTAGGGCTAATGCGCCGATGACAATACTGATCAAACCAATCAGGCTAATTCCGCGGGAACCAAACCGGTCGGATAAGCTGCCAGCCAGCGGCGCTACCAATCCCATTGCAATGGGATTGGCCATCAGTAAGAAACCAACCATCTGGGCTGGATATCCTTGCACCAGTTCAAGATAAAATGGCAGGATGAAAAATCCGCCCATCACTATAAAGACCAGAAAGGCCATCAAAAGATTGATGCCAAAAAGGACATTACGGAATAGACTGAAGTCGATCATTGGCTGGTCGATGCGATTTTCAACCCATAAAAAGATCAACAAGCCTGCCAGCGCGGAGCCTAAGAGGATTTGGGTAAGGCTGGCTGAAAAACCAATGTTCTGTCCAGCAGTCATGCCCCCGGCGTAACAAATCAAAGTGGCAAATAAGATTAATGCTCCAGCCAGGTCAAATTTCTGGTTGGGGCGGGTAGAGAAGGAATGGGGCACAAATCGTTGGACAATCCACAATGCAATTATTCCGATAGGAATGTTGACCAGAAAAATCCAATGCCAGCCAATGGATCCAATGATTAAACCACCCAATGGCGGACCGAGGGCAATTCCGGTGGAAACGACGCTGCCAATAATCCCTAAAGCTTTTCCCCGTTCTTTCGCAGGAAATACCTCTGTAATAATAGCAACTCCTAATGCCTGGGTAAATGTTGCGCCAAGCCCTTGTATTGCGCGAAACCCGATCAACCAGTTGATGTTTGGTGCTAAAGCACAAAGCAGCGACCCCAGAGTGAAAGTTGCCAATCCGCCCAGGTAGAGTTTCTTTTTATCCACCATGTCTCCAAGGCGAGCAGCACCTAACATTAAAGAGGTGATGATCAATGAGTATGCCAATATCACCCACTGGACGGTGGAAAATTTTGCACCAAATACTTCCATTAATGTCGGTAAAGAAATATTAACAATGCTTGAATCGAGGGTTGCCATTAACACCCCCATACCAATTCCCAGCATTGCCAGCCATTTGAATTTGGAAGTTTGATTTTGTTGGATTGGTAGATCGGCCAACGATAAATTCCTTTAATAAATAATGTCTGTTGATTCTATCATAAGGTGATTTTGGAATAATAAATAAGCCAGGTGGTTGGAAAATCACCTGGCTTGTTCTGCTTAAATTTGAGTTTATGGGTTAAAGATGAATCCATTTTGGGTTGAGACCAAAATGGTGGGCAATTCCATATTGGGTTCCAGCTTAAGCTGCAATTGATGCACCGTATTCCCTACCAATGCGTTAACTGTCCTGGCTGGCAGCATCTCGCCACCCCAGCCGATTTTATATAATTCTTCGCTGGTTACCTCCAGGTAGGCATTTTCAATGAAATATTCCATTAAGTTAATTTCATTTAGAGATAAGACGATTTCAGTGCCATCCATGACCAATACATTTTTCTCCCGATTGAGTTGGTACCGGCTAGCCCAGGGAGCACTAAACGGTTTTTCAGGTTGTGGAAGGGTTTTTGCCAACCGGTCAATTCTTTCCAGCAACCGCGGCCGCGTAAATGGTTTTACAATGTAATCATCTGCACCAAGCTGGTACGATTGCTGCATAATATGGACATCCGATAAGGCGGTTAACATCAGAACGGGGATATCCCACCGGTTTTGCAGCGATTCCAACACATTTAACCCGTCAATTTCCGGCATCATGATGTCTAAAAGGATCAGATCAATTTTTTCGTGCTCCAGCAAAGTGAGAGCTGCTTTTCCATTTGCCGTTGTCATTACTTTGTGCCCCGCTGGTTCCAACATCATTGTTACCAGTTGGCGGGTGTCGGGATCATCATCCACCAATAATATTTTTAGTTTTCTGTTTGATTGATTTGTGGTCATGACGAATCCTTCCCTATTAGTTCATTTCCGGCTGCACTCCGGACCGATTCAATCCCCGTGATTTTTTTATTGTAGAATTGAATAACCGTTTTTACAAGCAAAGTGAGCCAGGATTTATTTGGGAATTCCTTAGGCTTTTATTTTTGATGAATAAATTAATTAATAAACACATGGGTGAAATAAATTTTCCTGCCTATCCATTCAAAATGCAGCAAGACTTGCGAGGAATTCCTCAGTGGTTGTTGAGAGAATATATTGAAAGAGCCGGTGGGGCAATGATCGAGACAAACCACTATCGAGGAAATGAGTGGGAAGCATTGCTTGAGGTGCTTCCGGATGACCGGTTAGGCAATTTACGTCTCGAACAAATTCGAATTATCTGGATGGGTTCAGAGCAGGCATTTTGGAATGTTTGGAAGCAGCTCGAAAAAATGTTGATCAGGGCCGGCGGGTAGCAGATTCCTTTTTAATCCCTGTATTTCGCAGATTGTGTCCAAATTTTCTTGAATTACCTGCTCTATTTTGCTATATTTTGATCAACAATATTAACGGTTGGGGGAGAGAAGGGACCATTGTTTGGAACCGTTTTGCCCCTGGCCGGTTTGTATTTCTGCATGTGCAACAGGAGGCGATGTGATGATCAGGCAAAAGTGGCTCATGAGTGTGGCTGTCATTGTCGTGTTATTTTTGACAGCTTGCAGTGGTGGAACCGCTACACAAGGTGCAACTCCCCAAACTGCGAATACGCAGCCTGAGGTTTCCAGTGGTCCTGTTGTGCTGCGGATTGGCTGGGCTGGCAGTCCAGACACGCTTAATCCGGGAACCGCAATGCTGACCGAAGCTTACAGCATCTTTGAACTGGTGTATAGCTCCTTGTATGAGCTTAAATTGGATGGAAGCTATGTTTTGGATGCGGCTGAATCGGTAACTGTGTCGGATGACAACCTGACCTATACGTATAAAATTCGGCCAGGAATTAAATTTCATGACGGTAAACCGCTCACTGCAAAGGATGTAGCCTTTTCATTTAATTATTACCGTGACCACGAAGATTTTCCTTATATGAATGGCTACACCATTTATTTTGACACCGTTGAGGCGGTGGATGATTTAACTGTCGTGTTGAAACTAACCGATCCAATCCCAAATATTGAGAGCCAGTTGGTTTTCTTGTTTATCCTTCCGGAACATATCTGGTCAAATTATACCGATATGACAGCGGCAGTTGAGTTTGAAAACCCGGAAATGATAGGTTCTGGACCTTTCCAGCTAAAAGAATACAAACAAAATGAATTTGTCCATCTGCAGACTTTTGCGGATTATTTTGAGACCAAACCCAAAGTGGATGAAGTTGTTTTCCAGACCTTTACCAACACAGATGCGTTGGTTCAGGCAATTAAAACCGGCCAGGTGGATATGATCACCGAAATGCCAAACACGGCAGTAGCCAGCCTGCGTAATACGGAAAACGTAGAGGTTGTAATTGGGGCACCATTGGCACCGGATATTACAGATATCATCTTGAATCAGGTTGCGCCGGAGAACTGCCCGGAGGAAGATGGGGTCTGCTCGGGGCATCCAGCGTTGCTGGATCGAAATGTCCGGCTGGCATTGGCCTATGCCACCAATAAGCAAGAGCTGATTGATGTAATTTTGTTGGGATTAGGCACGCCGGGCTTAACCCTGATCCCTGACAGCCTTGGAGAATGGTACAACAACAGCATCCAGGATCTTCCCTATGATATTGCAAAAGCAAATCAAATATTGGAAGATGCCGGATATAAAGATGTTGATAACGATGGTGTTCGGGAGATGCCTGATGGAACCAATCCATTGGTGTTCCGGGTAAATTGGGGCAGTGATAGTACTGTTGCGCCACGTTTGGCAGAAATGATCTCAAAAACCTGGGGTGAGATCGGTATTAAGCTTGAGCTTCAAGCGTTGGACCCGGATGCCTTATCCTCCATCTGCTGCCCTGCCTTTGATTATGATGTGATTATCTGGGGGTGGGGATCTGATCCTGACCCATCTTTCTTGCTGGCTGTCATGTTGTCGGAAGAAATACCAACCGGGTTCAATGAAACAGGATATGCAAACACTGTCTATGATGACTTATATCTCCAACAATCGAGCGAATTAGATTTCGCGAAGCGTAAGGAAATTATTTGGGAGATGCAGAAGGTTGTTCATGACGATGTGGTTTATATTATTCCCTTCTACTCACAAGCAACCCAGGCTTATCGGAGCGATCGTTTTACAGGTTGGGTCACTGATCAAACCAAAGTGGCTTTGGAAGATATTTCTTCCCTGCTGGTGGTAGAGCCAGTTCGTTGATGTAAAAAAATCAGATTAATGAGGTTTGAAGCAAGGCAGCCTCCTGGTGAGACCGGGAGGTTGCCTGCTCCACAAAGCCTGCTGAGGTTGGATGCAGTGCATGGAGGTGATGATTGAAACGATTGCTGTATTTGCTCAACCGGCTCAAGTGGGCAGTCCTATCGATCCTATTTGTGATCATCCTCAACTTTTTTCTATTCCGTGTCCTGCCTGGTGACCCGGTCAAGGCAGGCATTAAAGACCCGCGCATGACTGCTGAAGCGCAGCAAGCACTGCGGGTTCGGTATGGTCTGGATAAACCGGTGATCAATTGTTTCAAATCGCTCAATCCGCTCAAACCTGGTGATTGTTTGGTAAATCCGCTGGATACTCAGTTTTTTATCTATATCGGTAATTTATTGCAAGGCGAGCTGGGGATCAGCTTTCACACCAAGCGGCCAGTTGCCGAGATGTTGGGTGAATTTTTGTTAAATACCGTCATTTTGATTGGGCTTGGACAGCTCTTGGCTATATTCATTGGGATTTTTCTGGGACTATTCGCGGCCTGGAAATCGCATACGCCGGTGGATTTTGCTGCCCTGACCGGAGGCTTAGTAGCCTGGAGTTTGCCAACGTTTTGGTTAGGCATCGTTTTGCTATTTATTGGCAGTACCTGGTTAGGTCTGCCGGTAGTTGGAAAATTCACTGTAGGGGCTTCCTTTGCTACGTCTGCGGAGAAATTTGCAGATCTTGCCCGGCATCTCATATTACCGACATTAACCTTCACAATTGTTGTGGTTGGAGAATATCTGGTTATTATGCGCAGCACAGTATTAGAGGTGTTATCTGAAGATTTTATCTTGACTGCCAAAGCAAAGGGATTGCGCACTTTTCAAATTTTGAAAGATCATGCATTACGGAACGCAATGCTGCCCATGGTCACGATTGTTGCACTCAACCTGGGTTTTACAGTTGCCGGTGCAATTCAAATTGAAACGGTGTTTTCCTGGCCTGGCCTGGGATTGGCAATATTTGATGCGGTTGGACGGCGGGATTACCCGGTTCTCCAGGGAGCCTTTTTATTAATTGCGGTCAGTGTCATTTTTGCAAATTTAATTGCCGACTTATTGTATTCATACCTAGACCCTCGCATACAGGCTGAATAACAATGAACGAATCAATTCAAACAGCAAATATTCGGACGGCCTGGCGTACCTTCCGGCGCAATTGGATGGGTGTAACCGGATTGATTATGTTGTCAATCACGATCTTTATTGCGGTTTTTGCGGATTGGATCGCACCCTATGATCCTGACGCTACTATCAAAGTAAGCATAATGGATATATATTCACCACCCAGTCCGGAACACTGGCTGGGCACGGACGATGCTGGTCGAGATGTGCTGACCAATTTTATTTATGGGGCGCGGGTGTCTCTCATTGTTGGATTTTTTGCATCCTTTATATCGGTTTCTATTGGCGGAACCATTGGAATTGTTTCTGGATTTTTTGGCGGACGGATTGAAAATCTCTTGATGCGCTTTACGGATATTATGCTGGTGATCCCCGATTTACCTCTGGCGGTGGTGCTAGTGGCGCTGACCAAACCCAGCCTCTCAAATATTATTTTTGTTATAGGCATTCTAGGTTGGACCGGAACAGCCCGCTTGGTGCGCTCGCAGACTTTGTCGGTTAAACAGCGCAAGTTTGTGCTGCGAGCGCGGGCCATTGGCTCGGGAAATTTTCATATTATTCGCAGGCACATTTTCCCTCTTGTGTTGCCGCTCATGGTTGCAAATACGGTTTTGGTAATTTCTCTGGCTATACTGGAAGAAAGCACATTGAGTTTTTTGGGTTTAGCGGACCCAACCACGTTGAGCTGGGGGCAAATGTTGAATTTCGCTTTTACCCGAGGGGGGGTAAGCGCTGGTGCCTGGTGGGCATTGGTTGTTCCTGGTTTGGGAATTGTGTGGGTTGTGTTGGGCTGCACATTGCTGGGGCAGGGCTTAGAACGAGTATTGAATCCGCGCCTGGAGTGGCATCATCTTTCAGTGGGGCCAGGAATGGTTGCACGCGAGGAGAAGTCAGCATGAGTGAACTTCCGGTTGAACGAGTTCCGATTTTGCAGGTGCGTGACTTGTGCGTGGAATATGAGCTGCCAGATCACACGCGGGTAAAGGCTGTTGAAAAAATTTCCTTTGATTTACACGAAGGAGAATTATTGGGTTTGGTAGGGGAAAGTGGATGTGGAAAAACTACATTGATTCTGGCCTTGTTAAGGCTTTTGCCCCTGGCTGGAAGAATAACTCGCGGGCAGGTAGTCTTTAATGGAATGGATTTACTGGCATTAAGTGAACGGGAGATGGAAGATGTGCGTTGGAATTCCATTTCTATTGTTTTTCAGGGTGCAATGAACGCTCTAAATCCAGTCCGTTCGATTGGATTTCAGATCGCTGAAGCAATTTACCGGCATGAAGTCAATATTCCACGGCAGGCAGTCGAGCAGCGAGTTGACGATTTGTTGGATCTGGTAGGTATCCCGCCGGAACGAAAAAAGCAATACCCATTCCAGTTTTCTGGAGGTATGCGCCAACGGGTGATGATCGCGATGGCATTGGCTTGCAGTCCGCAGATATTAATTGCCGATGAACCGACAACGGCGTTGGATGTGATGATCCAGGCGCAAATATTGGAGCTGCTGCTTACTTTGCGGAAAAAGCTTGGATTGGCTGTGATTTTGGTAACTCATGATCTGGGTGTGATTGCAGAAGTAAGTGACACCGTATTGGTGATGTATGGGGGCGTTGTGGCTGAATATGCCGGTGTACACCGCCTATATAATGCGCCAGCACACCCTTATACCCAAAATCTATTACAGGCTTTTCCGGATCTTTCTAATCCATCCGGTAAATTAATCTCGATTCCGGGATACCCTCCGCGGCTGGAGGCTCTTCCGGTGGGCTGCCGGTTTGCTCCGCGCTGCCAAAAGGCATTTGATCGCTGCCGTGCGGAGCAGCCAGGGCAGTATACGGTAGAAAAAGATCACAGGGCCAGTTGTTTCTTATTGGAGGTGGAACGATGAGCCAGCAAGTCATCCTCCAGGTAAGAAATTTGACCAAGCATTTTCCGGCTGGAAAAAGTGGAATTTGGGGTGGTAATCACCGGGTTGTCCATGCAGTCGACGGTGTGAATCTGGACTTGCACCGCGGTGAAATCCTGGCTTTGGCTGGTGAATCCGGTTGTGGAAAATCAACCCTGGCTTTAACTTTGATGGGGTTAGAAAAACCGACTTATGGAGAAATCTTGTTTGAGGGACAAAACATCACCGGGTTGCGCGGGAAAGCATTGAAGATGATGCGCCGGAATATCCAGATGATTTTTCAAGATCCGTACGAATCCCTTAATCCATTAATGACGATTGAACAAATAGTCGCTGAGCCGCTTGAAGTGCATGGCTTGATTCGTTCGCCGGTAGAACGCGCACAGCGAGTTCGAAAAGCATTGGAAGACTCTGGTTTGCACCCCGCAGAAAGCTACCTGCACAGACTGCCGCATGAACTTTCTGGCGGTCAGCGCCAGCGCGTGGTTATTGCAGGCGCGTTGGTGTTGGACCCACAGGTTTTATTGGCAGACGAGCCGGTCTCCATGTTGGATGTCTCAATTCGGGCAGAGATTTTGAACCTCTTATCTGAATTGCGAGATACGCGTGGAATTTCCGTTTTGTTTATCACCCATGACCTGGCAACAGCGGCATATTTTGCTGATCGAGTGGCAATCATGTATTTGGGTAAAGTGGTTGAGCAGGGACCGATCGAAACGGTGTTGGAAAAACCGGTTCACCCTTATTCAAAAGCCTTACTTTCCGTCATCCCGGTACCGAACCCTCGTCTGCGCAAGGAGCGGATCATCCTTCAGGGATCTCCGCCCAATCCGATTGCTGTTCCGTCCGGCTGCCGATTTCACCCACGCTGCCCGGTAGTTTTTGAACATTGCCCGCACGAAGAACCGGGACTTGTAGAGGTTGGTGAGGATCATCAGGCGGCTTGCCTTTTGGTTAACCGCCCAAAACGATATACAGGAGAAACAGAATGAGCTACGGTGAAATTCACCTTGAAGAAAAATATGTGCGCAACGGTTGGCCTTCATTAAATCGGCCGGATCTAATCGCGCCAAAGGGTTGGAGTATCTCGCTGATTTCGGCGGTAAATCGGATTCGGAATCACAGTCTTTCACCTGATGGGAAGTCCATCGCATTTATATGGGATCGAGAAGAACTTTCTGATATTTATTGTTTATCCTCCAATGGAGGTTGGCCGGTCAGAATTACCACGGATCGTCCTGCCTTCCAGTATTGGTGGGATGAAATTCCACGTTGGTCACCGGACGGCCAATGGTTGGCATTTTGTGTTCATGGAGTGGTGCATGTTTCCCCTGTAAGTGGCGGATTACCGGTGAAAATCAGTGATTTTTCCGAACGGGCATTTTCCCCGATGTGGATGCCGGATAGCCAGGGAGTATTGGTCTGCGTGCATCGAAATGAGGTGGATCAGCTTTTGCTTACGGACCGGACAGGCAAATGGCCGCAAGCAGTTTACACTGGTCCGGGGGATGCAAGTGATGCCCATCCTTCCCCTGATGGGAGCAAAATCGTTTTTGTTGAACGCCCGTTGAATGATTTAAACCGCTTGAACGTAGTTGTTTATAATCTCAAAAACGGTGAACAAAGGCTGTTAAGTGGAGACCCAGGAGAGAAAGATTGGTCCCCCCGTTGGTCGCCAGATGGCCGGCATATTGCCTACCTTTCTCAGCGCAGCGGTTTTGCTGAAGTGTGGTTGTATGATCTGGAGTTGGGCAAAAAACGGCAATTAACCCATGCTGGAAAAGATCTGGTTGATCTGGCCTGGTCACCAGACGGCAGTTATCTGGCAGCGGTAATTAATCGGGGTGGGGCGTTTGACCTGGTTTTGATTGATTCGGGCACTGGTACGTTGATTGATCTGGTAAAAGGAAAAGGTGTCATCATGCGGCCCAATTGGGCGCCAAATGGACGGTTCCTGACGC
>JAJUJY010000080.1 GCA_029265085.1 Chloroflexota bacterium | reverse complement strand
GAATTGCTCCCTGCCGGTTGTTTTTGGAGGACTCTGGTGAAAATATGGCTCGCGCAGCATTTCTTCCAAAAACTGGCGATGAACCGTACCTTGAGCCGCCAAATTTCCGCCATCATCGTAACTCAAGCGGCCGTTCGTAGCCCGCATTACCGCATCATCTATCAACATATTGCCAGGGCCAGTATCAAATGCAAAAGCCGCTTCTTGCAACTGTCCGCGTTTTGGCAGATAAGTCACGTTAGCAATCCCGCCAATATTTTGAGCTGCCCGGACTTTATGCGGATGCGAAAGCAAAAGGCGGTCGGTAAAGGCTACTAACGGAGCCCCTTGCCCTCCGGCTGCCATATCCCGCGTGCGGAAGTTGCTTACCACAGGCCGGCCGGTCATTTCTGCGATGACTGCAGGTTCGCCAATTTGAAGTGTGGATGCCGACTCTCCCGAAGGAATATGCCAGACAGTTTGTCCGTGCGAACCGATCAGGTCCACCTCGTCCATCGTTAATCCCGCTTCCGCCGCAGCCAAAAGTGCCGCCTGCCCATATACTTTACCCAAAACAAAATTTAAGCTGCACAGGCGGTCCACCGTCCCGGTTTCAGGACGAAAACAGGCAAAGATCTGGTCGCGCACGGCTGAAGAATAATCACAGTGAATATGTTTCAGCACGCGCCATTCCAAAGCAGATGGCGCGCCGAGCAATTCCACTACCGCGGCATCCACCCCATCAGCTGATGTTCCTGACATTAAACCAATAACAATCATAGCATTCCTCGCCTGAAAATTTTTGTGCCGTTTACTTCGCAGCATCAACCGCTGAGACAATGGCCTGGTGAACCTTGACTCTTAACGGCATAATTGCCCGGCTCTCCCGCCCGTTATACACCTCATTCGTCAAGAAAGCTGCCACAAGATTGCGCGAAGGATCCATCCACAAACAAGTACCGGTAAAACCTGTATGACCAAACGCAGAACAATGGAATGGGTTGCTGCTGGCTTCAGAATCACTGCTCCATAAAGCAAATCCCAATCCGCGCCGGGTTCCCTCGTATTCAGCCTGAACCCTTACCATTTCAGCAACGGTATCGGGGGTAAGGAGCCCGCCGCCTTGATCAATATACATCTGACCCAGAACGGAAACGTCTGACGCAGTAGAAAAGATTCCAGCATGGCCGGCGATTCCATCCATATTAGCCGTGCTTTCATCGTGGACTTCTCCCACTACCCGGCGGTTCCGCCAGCCGCAAAACTCGGTTGGAGCAATATTCTCGCGATCCACCCCCAGAACCTGCTCGCCCAACGGCAGATAATAGGTGTTCTCCAGGCCTAATGGGCGCGTTACCCAGCCGTAAATCACTTCATCCAACCGCTGCCCACCCAATTTTTCCAGAGCCATTCCCAACAAAATCAAGCCAACATCACTATACACAATTTTTGTACCTGGAAGATAAGAGAAAAACGTATCCAGAGCTAGTTGCCGGGCAGCCTGCGCATCCGGTTGATCTTTAAATAAACGCCAGGCTGGTAATCCGGAAGAATGGGTCAATATTTGCCGGAACGTGATCTTACCGGCATCCACAAACACATCTTTTTCCTGGCTCACATCCACCCATTCACTCCACCGAAGGGGATTTTCATAGGGATGGATTGGTCGTTGGCCGCTGAATTCCGGCAGCACCTCGCTGACCGGTTGGTCAACAGAAACCAAACCTGCCTCAACCATGCGCATAAAGCAGGTGGTTGTAAACAGCTTGGTCACGGACGCCATATCAAACAAAGTATTTTGATCCACCGGTTTTAACCGCTGATCCGGATCGATAAAACCGTACGCCTTGTGAAACAGGATGGTTCCATTTTTGCGAACGACCAATTGTGCGGCTGGCGTATCCACGCCAACAGCCGATTGTAATACCGCATCCACCCCAGAAAAATCAAAAGACATAAAAGATCTCCGTCTAGAACCTTAAAATTCTTTGCGCAGCGTCTGGTATTGACGGAACGGTTGGTAACCAAATTTGCCATATAAATCCAACAGGCTGGTCCAATCGATTAAACTGCCGTCAATTCCCTTTTCTTTTAGGTGAAGAATGGCTGCTTCAATCAAAGCGCCTCCCAACCCTTTTCCTCGACAGCCTTTTCCCACCCCCAAAGGTCCTAACTGTCCCCAGGGATGTGAGAGGCCGTGCATATAAAAACGGTCAAGCGGTCGAGCTGAATCCTCAAAAGTCATCCAGCAAAAACCATCCACCCCAATATCGGTGCGCAAGACCATAAAGTCTTCTGCACGGCCGCCTTCGCGGAAAAACTCTTGCACTTCAAACAACCACCGCCCTGGAAATTCCCGCTCAAGAAAGGTTAATATTTCCGCTTCCTCGCCTGATCGGAGAGGCCGGATATCCGCGTCCATCTGAAACAGAGGGCGATAGTCTGTTATGCTGCGCGCAACGTCCCATTCATAACGCTGCCGGTCCACATCATAGCCATGCTGGCGAAAAAACCCAAGCGAGTTCAACTCCAACGGCACACCGGCCGCAAAAGGCCGCACGCTGCCCGCAATGCGGATGATCGTCATATTCTGTGACCGCGCATGTTCCTCAGCCCACAAAAGCAGGCGGCTTCCAATGCCCTGCCGTTGAAATTCAGGATGCACGGCCAATACATCCACCCAGCTCTGCCCTAAGAAAATCCCTTCCAGGGCGGTTGTTACCAACACAATTCCCACAGGTTGTTCATTCATCCAGGCAAATTTGCCTTCTTGCACCAGATTCGTTGTCGGACGAGTGTTGTATTCAAAGAAAGCAGGGCGCACAGCTAACTGCTCACCCGCGGCTGCATTCCAAATCTTTGCTGCCAGTTGATACTGTTCCTCGGTACGTTCAAAAGGAAATAATTTCAACATCACACCATTCCCTTCATGGTTTGACAAATTCGGTTAATCCATCACCAATAAAATACATTCCAGGGATATCCACCGGCAACTTTCCGGTTGGCTTTACCCGACCCCAGATCACCTCTGCAAGCGCTTCAAAGGCAGGCGGATTTGCGCCGTATGTCGCCAGATACGCATCCACATCTGGGAAGGCCATAATGTCATAAGGATTGCGGATTGCGACTACAATCACCGGATTCCCTGCATCGATGATTGACCGCACCAATTGAATTTGCGCCTCATTCCGGTTCGCATCACTGGTTGCCACAATGACCGGCCGGCCGTCTCTCGCCATACCAATGACATTGCGGATTTCTGCTTGAGAGGGTTTATCCTGCACTTTGACGAAGGTCAGGCCCAGGGCCACCCCCAGCCCATCCGCTCCGGGCACTTCCACCACCAGATATTTTTGGTCTTTATCGAACGGCAGCAATCCTGCAGGATCGCGCAGCAACGTAATCGATTCACGGGCAACCTGCCGGGAAATTTCACGCGCCGCGGCTGTACCGGCTTGATCCGGTGTCAAATTCACAACAGGATTCAAAATTCCGAATTGCTGCTTGGCTGCCAGTATCCGCTGCACGGATTGGTTCAGGCGATCCGGTGAAATTTTGCCCTCCTGTATCCATTGTTCAATCTCACGGATTGCCTTGCGGTGCAAATTGTGATCGCGGTTAAATAAGAGCAAATCCGCACCAGCCTGGAAAGCCTTCGCCGCCGCCAGTGGAACCGGGTATCCAGCTTCTCCCAGGGCACCCATCTCCAATGAATCTGTAACCACCAATCCCTGGTAACCCATTTCTCCCCGGATCAGGTTGGTCAGCACCTTTTCAGACAAGGTCGCAGGCACCCCAGGCTGCGCATCAATCGCTGGAAACGTGACATGGGCAGACATAATCCCAGCTACCCCCGCCTGCATGGCCGCTTTAAACGGCACGAACTCTACGGCTTCCAACCGCTCGCGATCATGTGCCACCTCAGGCAGAGCAATATGCGAATCTACCCCGGTGTCGCCATGACCCGGGAAATGTTTTCCAAAAGCCAAGATTCCCTGGGCTTGCAGCCCTTCAATTACTGCGACACCGTACGATGCAACCTGCTGCGGATCGGAACCGTAAGAACGAACCCCAATCACCGGGTTTAACGGATTGTTATTCACGTCCAGATCCGGAGCAAAATCGACATTAATCCCTACGGCTTTCATTTCAGCGGCCATCATTTGCGCCACCATCCGCGCATTTTCAACGTTGCCCGTAGCAGCAACGGCCATTGCGCCTGGGAACTCTGTAAAGCCGGTATCTTCTGTGAAACGCGCCACCCGGCCGCCTTCTTGATCGATGGCAATAAACAGCCCGGGGTGGCCGCTTTCTACCGCAATTTTCTGCAATTTTGCGCAAAGTTCGGCCACTTGCTGCGGATTCTTTACATTCCGAGCAAACAGAATTACGCCGCCCACATGATGGTTGGCGATCATATCACGTAAATCGGCATCGACCTTTAGCCCATCAAAACCAATGACCATTAACTGGCCAATTTTTTGATCTATGGTCATCGACGCCAGCAATTGTTCAGGGCTTTGGCTTGATACTGAAGACGGCATAATTGATTCCTGTTGTGTAGATAAGGGAGAGGGGGCAGGAGACGAGAGGGTTGGCTGTGCGCAACCGGCACAAAAAACAGCCAGAAGGAACAAAATGGCTGTTCGAAACGGTCGCATGCTGCTCTTCTCTCCTCGCCCCTTCCCCTTATCCCCTCTCTCGCACGAGAGAGGGGATTTGGAGAAAATCAGCGAATTACCGCAGGGTGTAGCCTTCAGCAACAGCCGGAACGTAGGTAGCATCAGCCCACATGTAGTAGAACAGAGGCGGATACTGTACGTTGTAGGAAGGGTTACCAGCCAGACCAGGCAAACTATTCTCAGTGAAGTAGTTGAAATCAAAGTTTGGTGGTTGCGGGTAAGGATAGATGGTGTGGAACGTGCCGTCACCGGTATCAGACGGTTTCAGTTCGCCTTCCAGCAACTGGATACCGATGTACAGGTCAGCCTGGTTGTTCTTGTAGATGGGATCATCGAACGGCCGCCAGCCAGTTACACGGGTGCCTTCATTGACCACGTCGGTGGAATAGCGTTCGAACAGAGCCAGAACGGGCAGTTCTTCATTGAGGATTTGGGCCAGCGTGGCCACTGCGGGACGCTGTGCAGTGAAATCCAAACCAGCGGAAGCAGCCTTGAGCAGATCGGGGATGTACACTTCTGTGCCATCAGGTGCGGTCTGTTTCCACGGCCAGTTCATACCTACTAAGCCATCCGTCGCTTCGGGATTGTTGCGCGGTGTATTGAGGAAGTAATTGAAAGAAGTGTGAGGATGAGGCGGGTTGTAGTACAGGCTCAGGTCAACCAGAATCTGATACTTGCCTTCCTTCTGAGTGGTGGGGCGTTCAGCAGAGGGGTAACCGCGAACGGTTGCCGCAATACCGAAAGCGTTCAACTGCTGGGCAGCATTTTCAGCCGCGCCGAGCCAGTCGGCGAAGTCAGCCGGTACCCACAGTTCAAAGGCCATCTTGTTGCCTTTGTCATCCACCCAAATGCCGTCGGAACCCTTGGTGCAGCCGGCAGCAGTGAGCAGCTCTTCCGCCTTTGTCCAGTCTTTGTTGTAGGGGTTCAACTTGGCAACTACATCGGCATCTAACCAGGCTTCAACCTGCAAATCGGTGAAACCAGCCATGTATTTGACAGCGCGGCCAGCCGGGCCCATTGCAACGGTCGCATTTTCTTCACGATCGATAATGTAAGCAAAGGCCTGGCGAACTTCCTTCTTATTCAACGGGTAAACGTTGTTATTGAACCACAGACCAGGGCCGGTACCGGTGGGGCCGGACAGAACCTTCAGGTTCGGAATTGCCTGGAAAGCTTCAACATCGGAAGGAGTGTAACCGTGGGTGCTGTAGTCGATTTCATTGGCAAGCACCAGCGGAACGGAGGCAGCGGTTTCGCCCCAGTAGAGCAAAATCTTTTCGAAGGCAATCTTGTCAGCATTGTAGCCGGTCGGGTTCTTGACCAGTTCGAGCTGAGCTTCGGTAACGGTCGCAGGATCAATGACGAACGGACCGTAAACAACTGCATTTTCTGGTTTGAAGGCGTATAGATCGTCTAACAGAGCTTTCCCTTCGTCGCTGTCAGCGGTCTTGCCGTCGGCGCGCAGTTTACCCGCATCATCCATCCATTTGGCGTATTGTGAGTACGGGGCAGGTTGGTTCGAGCGCAGAATCAGGCGCAAAGCACGCGGTGAAGCGCTGCTGATCCAAAATTCAACAGTGTAATCATCCACCGCAACAACGTCCTTCAAGTAGGACCAGACACTGGCCTGCTGCAGCCAATAGATATTGTAGGTACCTACCAGATCTTTGGCGGTCAAATCAGTGCCGTCGCTCCATTTTTGGCCTTCGCGCATTTTGATGGTCAAAATATTGACCACACCTTCAGGAAGGGGAGCAGCTTCGGTAGCGGCTTCAGTCGGAACGGCTGTCGGTTCTTCCGTTGCAGGAACAGCAGTCGGTTCTTCAGTCGCGGGAACAGCAGTCGGTTCAGCGGTCGGCGTAGCCTGTGCGCAAGCACCCAGGAGCATGGCCAGGAGAACCAAAACGGTCAACAACTTATACGTACGCATTTACTTCTCCTCAAATTGAAAAGTTTGAAAGGTTGATGGATCGGATACTACATGAGATCATCTACATCAGGTGAGTGGATAACCACCTCCTTTCATTGGGATTTTTTTACAATGACCACAATGATTAAAAGAAAGACCAAACCAATAATCAAAGTCAACAGGGTAATCACAAACTCAGCCGTTCCTGGGGTCTGAAACAAGAGCAAAGCTCCGGCAAGCAGTGTGATAAAAAATGCAATTCGGAACCAGGTGCGGCCAAATTCAGGACTCATGCAATATCCGCCTTTCTTTGTTGCTCAATCAAATGACAGGCAACTTCTGCGCCATCCCGATAGCGGATTAATTCAGGAACAACTTTCTCGCACTTATCCCCATCCCACATTGGGCAGCGCGGGTGAAAAGTGCAGCCCGTAGGCAAATGCAGCAGACTGGGCACATCCATACTGCGCAGCTGCATATGCCGTTTTTGCCGGGTAATGTCAGGATCGGCTTCCGGAATGGCAGAAAGCAGTGCCTGGGTATAAGGATGCTGCGGGTTTTGCACCAACTGCCGCGCCGGGGCAATCTCCACCATCCGGCCAAGATACATCACACCAATCCGGCCTTCCCAGGCAAAGTATTTGGCCAATGCCAGATCGTGGGTAATGAATAATACCGCCAGACCCATTTTTTCTTTTAAGTTCAGCAGGGTATTTAGCAAGCTGATCCGGATCGAGACATCCACCATTGAGACCGCTTCATCGGCCACAATAAAAGAGGGATTGACCGTCAGGACACGAGCCACGGAAACGCGCTGGCGCTGCCCGCCGCTTAACTGGTGCGGGTATTTATCCAAAAAATCTGTGGCGGGGGTCAAATCAACCATTTCCAGTAATTCAATGGCGCGGTTGCGAGTATCGGCATCCGTGGTCGTCAACCGGTGATGTTTTAATGTGGCTGCTAACGTTTCAAAGATCGTAAAGGTCGGGTTCAGCGACGCATAGGGGTCTTGGTGAACCAACTGCACCCCCAAACGATACTTTTTCTTATCATCACCGCTTAATTGGGTAATGTCCTTGCCCTTGTATAAGATTTGCCCGGAAGACGGTTTCAACAGGCCAACGATCATCTTCCCGGTGGTAGTTTTGCCGCAGCCAGATTCTCCAACCAGGCAAACCACCTCACCCTCATTGATATTCAATGAGATATCATTCACCGCCTTGATAAACACATTCCGCTTAACCTGAAAAGCACGCGAGACGTGATGTAATTCAACAATTTTGCTTGGCATGGTAGTCCTCTCCTTATGCTTTCATTGCCTGGCGGGCTGTTTTCCATTGCCAGCATGCAACCATGTGGTCTTTTGTGCTGGTTGATTCCAGGATCGGATCTTCGATTTTACAGCGCGCGTCAGCCAACGGGCAGCGCGGATGGAATTTGCAGCCCGTAGGCATATTGATCAAGTCGGGCGGAGAGCCTGGAATGGAAGAAACTTGATCCTTATGGGAGGTCAAAGTTGGCACTGCCTTAATCAAACCGATGGTATAAGGATGATGCGGATTTTTGAAAGTGGTATAAACATCGCTCACTTCCACGGCTCGCCCGGCATACATCGTTACCACGCGGTCAGCCAGTTCTGCAGCCAGGGAAAGGTCGTGCGAAATAAAGATCATCGAAAAGTCTAATTCCTTGCGCAGGTCTTTTAACACATCCATGATGTTGCGCTGGGTCAGAATATCAAGCGCAGTCGTGGGCTCGTCGAGGATCAACAGCTGCGGCTCTAAAAGCAAGCCCAATGCAATCAGAACGCGCTGGCGCATGCCGCCGGAAAGTTCATGTGGATAAGCATTCCATACCCGCTCAGGTTCAAGCCGGACCAGTCTTAATAAATGTTTGGACCGTTCTGCCAGTTCTTTGCCTTGCAGGTAACCGTGTGCCTTGGCTGTATCGGCAAACTGATCCGAGATCCGCAGCACCGGATTAAAAGCATTCAAAGCCGCCTGGAAAACCATCGCACAGTCACGCCAGCGAAACTGGCGCAATCCGTTCGTATTTAATTTCAATACATCCACGTCCGTTGCCGGAGCATTGCCGTTCTTATGGTTCCGCCGGTACACAATCTCACCTTGCCGGACATGAGCATTGCTGGGCAATAAACGGACAATTCCCAATCCCATCGTGGTTTTGCCGGAGCCGCTTTCCCCAATCAGAGCTAACGCCTCGCCACGGCGCACATCCAGAGACACATCCCGCACAGCCTGCACCCATCCACGCTTGGCCTGATACGAAATCGTCAGATTACGAATGGAAAGAACCGGCTGGCCATCCTTATTATTTTGGTTTTGCTGATTTACCAGGTTTTCCATGCCTACACTCCCATGCGCAACCGCGGATTGAAGATTTCTTCTAAGGATCGTGAGAAAAGAACCAGTCCTAATTGCAAGAGAATAATGCCGCCCATCGGAACCAATAAACTGGCAGCCGCATTTGGGTTATAAATGGCATTTTTTGCATAAGCCAGGCTGAACATCACGCCCCAGTTATTTCCAAACGGCACCACGCCCAGGAACACCAAACCAGTTTGTGAATAAATCGCCCCTGCCATAGCCTGGATCATCGCGATCATGATATAGCTCATCATGTTGGGCAGCATCTCGCGAAAGATAATGTGCGGCGTTCCCATATCCAACAATTGGGCTGCCTCCACATATTCCCGCCGTTTCAGTGAAAGGAATTGAGAACGCACCTGGCGTGCCAACCCCGGCCAACCTATTACTGCCAGGAAGAGCGCCAGAGTCCAGGCGTCATCCAGGGCAACAATCGTTGCCACCACCACCAAGAGCAAGAAACGCGGCAGGGTGAGCCAAATATCGGTGATGGTCATTAACACACTATCGACCTTGCCGCCAACAAATGCACTGACCGCACCAACCACCACTGCAATTGACGTGGTAAACAGGCCAGCCAGGAATGCAACAATCATTACCTCTCGCCCGCCGTGGATAAACATAATCCAGTTTTCCCGGCCCATAAAATCAGTGCCCAGTGGGTGCGCAATCGATGGCGGCTTGTTAATTGCTTCAACATGCGAGCGCGTCTCAGGCGGTACAATCGACGGGCCGACAAAAGCCACCAACACCAGGAAAACAATCAAAAACAAACCAAATAAACCAACTTTATTGCGCGCTAACAGCTTAAAGGTTTTCCAAGAACTGGCGCCGATATTTTTCAAAAAATTTCCAAGTTTTGCCACGGCTTAATCCTCCTTATCAGCGGTAACGCGAATACGCGGGTCAAGCCAGCCGTACAGCAGATCTGCCAGGGCGGTTGAGAGAATCACCGTAATGGTGGTCACCAGGAGGATCCCTTGCATAATCGGGTAATCCCGCTTGCCAATGGCCTGGCTTAAGAGCAGCCCAATCCCTTGATAGACAAAAATACTTTCGATCAAAATAGAGCCGCCAACCACAAACCCCAACGAAATGGCCAGACTGGTCACTAAAGGCAGAGAAGCATTGCGGCCTACATAAGCCGTGATGATCCGAAAATCGGATAACCCGCGGGCTTTGGCCACATTGACATAATCATCACCCAAGGTGCTGAGGGTGCTGCTGCGCATGGCCAGCAGCCAGCCGCCCAGGGTGGTCAATACATACACCGTGCCGGGGAGAGCATAATGCCGAAACACATCCACCAGGAATTCAATCGTAAAACCCGGTTTCACACCCGGCGAAATTGAGCCGCGGATCATCGTCACAGGTAATATTTTCCAATTAACGACCAGGAGCAGGATCAATATGATCGCCGTCAAGGTGTTTGGAATGGAATCAATCACCGCACTCAAATTGGTAAACAAATAATCCAAAAATGAATTGCGCCGGTAGGCCGAGAGCATTCCCAGGAACATGCCGATCACAAAACTGAGCATGAGCGCTGTGCCAACACTGAACAGCGTCCAGGGCAATCGTGCTGCAATCAAATCGGAAACGGCTTTACCGCGCGCCAGCACATAGGAATCACCCAAATCGCCTTTCAGCAGATTTCTCATGAAATCCATGTACTGTTCATGCAGTGGTGCATCCAGGTCAATGCGCATCAAACCTGCCGCGCGCTGGCGCGCTTCCTCTTCGGACAGGCCTTGCGAATCCATCAAATTCATCACCATGATATCTACCGGGTTACCCGGCAGAGCACGAATGATTAAGAAAGTAAAGGTCACAACGACCCAGACAATAAAAATCTTTTTGACAATCGTTCGCAGCCAAAAATTTTTATATATCTTGCGCAGCCATACTGCCGCTTGACTTTGTTTTGCCGGGGAACTGGCGCTTAATGTACTCATAGGCTTACCTCGTCAAAATAAATTCGGATCCTTATTCATAAAGAAGATATGGCTCGCGTTGACGATCAAAATCTTCAATTTCACCCTGCCAGGCACGGACAATTTCCTGAACAGGCAAACCCTGCTGAAGTTGTGTTCTAACAACATCATTCCCCAAAGCCAGGTCAAAATGGGCTGGACGTCCTTCCCAACTGGTTTCAAGGAACTGGAATTTTTCCGGATCTTGACGGCGGCATTCAGCTACCAGGTACAAGGCTGTTTCAATCGGCCGAAAGACCGCCGGTTCAGTTACATGCAATTGAACCCCGGCGCACTGCTCCGCACGATGTTTACTGGCTGATGGGATAAAGTAAACCGGCCGGAAACGCACCCCTGGCAAACATAAATCGTTCAACACCGCGGCTAAATCTTCAGCCGATAACCAGGGAGCGCCCACCAATTCAAACGGCAGGGCTGTACCGCGACCTTCCGACAGATTGGTTCCCTCCATCATACAGGTACCCGGATAAACCCTGACGGTTGAAAAATGGGGCATTGCCGGAGACGTTGGCACCCAGGGCAAACCCGTCTGGTCAAAAGGCATTTGCCGCCGCCAATTTTTCAGCCGTACGACCTCTACATCCGCCCCTAATGCATAACAAGAATTAAAATATCCCGCCAGTTCGCCCATTGTGAGGCCGTATTGGATTGGAAGCGGCACAATACCAATAAAAGATTCAAAACCTGGGCAAATGGAAGGCCCGGCAATGATTTTGCCGCCCAAAGGATTGGGACGATCCAGAACGATCACTTTTTTACCGGCCCTACCCGCACCTTTCAGCACATAAAACAGTGTACTCAAATAGGTATAAAACCGGACGCCTACATCCTGCATATCAAACACCAGCACATCCACATCCGCCAACATCTCAGCAGATGGTTCTTTTGTCTTGCCGTACAAACTGTACACGGGCAGCCCTGTCCTGGCATCCACACCGTGGTCCACCGCTGCGCCATCTGCGGCTGCCCCGCGAAAACCGTGCTCTGGGCCATAAAGCGCAGCAACTTTCAGATTGTTTTGTAAAAGCGCGTCCAGAGCATGCGTAAAATCAGGCAGCACTGCCGCGGATTGGCTGACCAACCCTATCCGGGCATTCCGCAGGAGAGCACTGTGATTTTTTACGAATACTTCTAGACCAACTTGAACAGTCATGACTCTAAATTCCGTAGATTGGATTCAGCAAACAGGATAGATGAACCAGACATCCCCCCACCCGGGACGCCTTAGTATCTGGATGATTTAATTTCAGTAGCTTAAATTTTCGCTTTTAACGATGACCTGCCGGACCGTTGGGCTGTTGGCACTCATTTCTGTTTTGTAGCGCAAGAAACCCGCCCGAGTAATGCCTTGTGTGTACTCCAACAATTGCCCACCTGCATCGTAGGTAATCCGCTCGGAAAGCAGTACCGGCTTTCCAGCCGGAATTTCCAGCAGACTGGCAGAAAAGCCATCCACTTCTCCGGCTTCTAAAAACTGCATCGCCCGCACCGGATAGACTTGATAAATCTCACGCAGAACATGGTACAGGGATTGATTATCTGCCAGATAAACATTCAGCTTTGGAAATTCATCACAACGCAGGTGCGTTTTCTCAACCGATACGGGGAAATCATCCGCCAACCGAACCCGTATCAACCGGTACACCTTTGTCCCAACCGGAATTTCAAGGTGATTGGCAACAACCCGGTCTGCCGGAATAATCTCCAAAGAGACCACTCGTGTCGATGGACGCATCCCTTGGGCTGATATTTCTTCGGTCCAGCCGCTCAAGTACTGCAAATCCTGTTCAATTCGCGGGCTTTCAGAAACAAAAGTCCCTTTCCCAGGCACTGTATATAACCAGCCTTCATCAATCAAGGCCTGCAGTGCTTGTCGAACCGTCATACGGCTGACATCAGTTAATTCAGATAATTCAGTAACTGAGGGGATCTTTTGCCCGGGAGCCAGGTCTTGCTCGCGGATTGCCTTGAGCAAAATGCGCCGGATCTGGAGGTAAAGTTGTTCAGAGCTGTTTTTGTCGAGAGTGACGAAGTCCATCCTATACCGTGCCTAACCAGTCTATACCGTGCTAGACATAGTATATCAACTTCCCCTACCAGATACAAGCGGTTTCGTCACTTTCAAATAATTACATTTTTCCCTTCCCAAGAAAAAAGCCGCCCTGAAAACCAGAGCGGCTTTTTAGATAACCTGCTTGCGTCTATACAAGCTGCTTGCGGAAAAACTCAGGCAGCGCAAACGCAGCCCGATGCACATCGGGATTGAGGTAATTCGTTGCCCCGGGATAGGGCTTATTCAATCCGTTGGTCCAGGGTGTATCCGACATATACATGAAGCCAATTCCCCCGCCTGGATAGGTAGGGATGAGAGCGTGATAATAGGCCGGATTTTTGGAAAGCTTTTTGGCTACCTGATAAATTTCAACAATCAGGTCGGCATCAAAAAACATTTGCTCACATTGCGTTGCAGCTGCGCCGCCGGGTTTCAACGCGCGTGCCATCAACTGGTAAAACTCCTCGCTGAAAAGCCGTTCCGCCATACCAATGGGATCAGTGGTGTCCGAGATAATCACATCAAACTTATTGGCTGAACGCTGCAAATAGGTAAACGCATCCTCAATTACCAGTTTAGCCCGCGGGTCTGCCCAGGGATCACCAAACTCGGTAAAATGCTCGCGGCTCACCTCGACGACCCGGCGGTCCAACTCACAAACCACCGCCTCCTCAACCGAAGGAAACCGCAGTACCTGCTGCAGGCTGCCGCCGTCACCCCCGCCAACAATTAAGACCGATTTGGGTTGATCCACTGCCAGCATCGGCACACCGGCCAGCATTTCATGGTAGCCGGCGTTATCCATTTCGGTCAGCTGGATGATGCCATCCAAAATTAAAACCTTACCAAAGAATTCCGTCTGTACCAGTTGAATGTGCTGGAAGTCAGTGTGTTCATCCACCAGCATCTTTTCATAGCGCAGGGATTTCCGGTAATAGGGATGTAATTGTTCGGTAAACCAGTTCTCAGTCACGGGCAAAAAATACTCCTGTATGATGGCCTGCTTCAAATGTCGCCAGCGTAAACTCGGCAGCAATTTCCGGATCAAATTTCTTACAGCTGAAAATATCCAGATAAGCTGCATTCGACTCATTCGCAAAATGGCCGCAGATATTGCTGGTTTCAATCAATTGAACCAGCGAATAACCGCTTACACGCGGATCTTCACCAAAGTTTACAATCATTGGTTCGCCAAAGCGGCGCATGTCGATCAGGTCACACAAATTAATCACAAAATTTTCAATCACTTCCGCAGAGCGGATTTTGGCCGGGTTACAATCATATAGGTTGAGCACCAGATGCCAACCCCAGGGTTGGGCATCGTCGTTGTCACCGGGTCCCGGTATGGAAAGATAAGTCAGTGAAGGGGCTTTTACTAAAGTCATGCTAAAACCACCTCCACAGTCTCTGCTACACGGTCAACGTTTCGCACCGTACATTGAGCAGCGCCGAACATCTCCTGCAGCTTAACCAATAAGGGATTAATGTCCAAATCCAAGTTGCAGGTGAAAACGTCAATCGCACAGTAGCCATATTCAGGCCAGGCGTGCAAGCTGGCATGAGATTCAGCCAGCAGCAGGAAACATGTAAATCCATGCGGGCTAAATTTATAGCTATCTTCGCCCACGATGGTTAATCCACTACCTCTGACAGCCTCGGTAAAGAGGGCAATCGCACGGTCACTATTAAATAAGACATCACGATTACAGTGTGAGAGGTCACAGATAAAATGTTCCCCTAACTTCAACCTTTCGTCCAATTGTACAAACCAAGCCTCCTGTAAGTGGGTTAAAAACACAAAGACTGTATTTTCAAGGATAGAACCCCATATGTCAATGTTTGGTGCGGGTGATTTTTTGGGATGAACTGGTTAATAAAATTGCAAACCAAAAAGCACCGCCCCTCGCGATGCTTTTTTCACCGATCTTTGAGACTGTGGCAAGTTTATCCGCGAATGAAACCACCGTGATAAACCAGGGTATAAACGGTTTCGCCATTCAAGGTAATCCATTCCTTGCCCGTAAAACTTTGAAAGTCCCCTTCACTGGTATCAAAATACGTTAGATTTCCTTCCGAATGGATATATCCGCCCAGAAAACGCCCTTCGCGATACATTTTACTCAGGCTGGCCTTTAACATCTTCCCCACTCCGGCTGCCGAGATCAGTTCAGGAGCAAGCAGCTTTCCATAATAATTTTGCGCCCACACAGCCACTCCTTTGTAATAAACCACTTCTTCACCAATAAAATCTGCACCGCCGTAGTAGCTATCCAGGTAAGAAAAGTCCCCTTCGGAAAACTCAAGGTCATGAGACCCTGGACGGTGTGAAGGGGCAAGCGCTCCGCTGCCAATATAGGTTGCTGCCTTCGCTTTGACAATAAAAGCGTGCAACAGGTCAAGTGAAAAATTCTCCATTGGTTTTCCCTTCCTGGATTACATATCCGAACAACTTGAGAAACGGGGCAAGGTATAGCCAGATTAATTATACGGTAACAATCCGGGTAGTTAACGCGCCTGACCCGGCCTCGCTCAGACCGGGTCTGCACACTTACTTTTCAGGCAAAATCCATATCGTCCAGGCGGTGCTGGCAGGTGGGAGCCCATTCCTACCGCCAGTCACCACACCTATCGCTAACAGTAATCGATTTGCACGTCCTTGTTATAACTGTTCAATACTTCCGCAATCCGGTCGATTAAATAGCGCCGGATTGAAATATTTTTCGGCAGCAGCGGATTCTGGTAAAAGGGATTAATCGATTGCCCCACCAGAAAATTAATAGCATCCGCCAACAACATTTCTTTGGCCAATAAATACGCCCCATTATGTGCCGGAGCCAGCATCTCTAATTTCCCCTGGCTTTTTTCCAGCAGGTCCAGGGTTGCGCCTAAAGTTAATATTCCTTCTGTAACCAGGTCAATCCCTGGCAGGCGGCCAACCGCCGGAATTTCCATCGTCATCGTATCCAGAAGTGTTTCCACTTTTGCATTCAAAAAACTGGCCACAATATTTGCGGTCGTCCCTCCGCAAACCACTTTGCGGCCGTCAAAGTTTAGCAAACGATCCACATGAATATGATCATAACCATTATCTAAGGGTGGACCGGAAAAGATCATCAGAGAATTGCGCTTGCGCACAAATGCGCCGACAAAGGTAGCATCATCGCCTGCGCGCCAGGCATATAGCCGGTTGGTCATGCTGACCACGCTGTTTACCACGGAATGCGCTGCATAAACCCGCTTGCTAAAGACATCCTCAATGTACCTTGAAACATTATCCCAGCCCCAGCCAAAATTCATAGTGGTTCCAAGGCCGGCATACAAGATCCCGTCGCTAATCAAACCAATAAAATCGCCCATCTCTAACTGGCCTTCAGCCGTGATGATTTTCTTGCCTAAGATTTTTTTCTCTTTCAGGTTCAAATTCTGCACACGGCCCTTCTTAACAAAAAATGGGGCCGGATTATCAAAATTAAACACCCGAAACGTTAAATCCGCATGGTCAATGATCAAGATCGAGAAAGTAGCATAGGCAATCCGTCTTTCACGATCCACCGGTAACGTTTTAATGACCGTGGAAATAACTTCCTTCAGGTCCACCGACTCGCGCAGCATCGTTGTGATGATTTCGGTCGTCATCGTCGCCAGGATATTCGCTTTTACCCCGCTGCCCAACCCATCGGAGAGAACAATGGTTGTCCGGCTCGGCGATTTGATGATCCGAACCTGATCACCGCTCAATTCTTCGCCGTGCTTATTCAGGCTGCGCTGGTAAATATCCAGGAAGTGTTCCACCTAGAGTTGCTCCTTATCCACCAATTCCAGCAACTTTAACAAACTCACCTTGGTTTCTGCTGTAGTTTCACCCAACAGCCCGGCAATCTTTTGTGCCACAGCCATCTGTTTATCTACTACGGCATGAACTTTTAAGAGGGTTTCCCGTTTAAGTGTGGTCATTTCATTGCGCTGCTTCCATTCGCGGGTCATATCCACCATGATGCACGCGACCACATCTTCTTCCCGCACGGGGAAAATCACTTTTCGCAGATAAAGGCTGTGCTCAGGATATTCCTTTTCTACCCCAATCATGGCCTCACCGGTTTCCCATACTTGCTCAAAATCCTTGGTATCGCCCAAAATTGCCGAGGCGTCTGTACCCATTAATTGATCCAAACTGGTACGGAACATCTTACAAAATGCCGGGTTGACCGTCTGGATGATCATTTGCGAGTTGACCACCACCAACCCATTTGGGTCATAATCCCATAATAATTCCCAGATTGTTTTCACGCGCCTGTCTCTCCTTCCAGTCTGGTCAGAACTTCATCAACAAATTTCTTGCGGATGTTTTTGGCCGTTACATCGATAATCAAATCATCCTCTAATTTTAAAACCACACCTCGAGAACATACACCCAGGCAAAAAGCACCCTTTAATTCGATTTGATCATCCACATGAAATTCTGCGATCAGCTTTTGCAAAACGGGCAGCACCTGATACACCCCTAGCTGGTGGCAGGCTGAGCCCATGCAAATTTGTAACACCCTTTTTTCACCCATAAATGAAGTAGATCCTTCCAGGCTTATTATACTGGTCGATCCATCCAGAAGCTCAAGATCAGGGCTTGCGTTTATCATCATTCAACCAATAAAGTAATCACATAGAGACGCAAGAATAAAGTCACACCCGGATTTGGTGGTTCAATCTTATTCCCAAGATTGAACCACCTACCGGTCATCATAACCTCTAAACCATCGCCGGGCTAGAGATTTTTTCTACAGTCGCTGCTTCCGATTCTGCAATCCGAGCCAGATATTCATGGCGGAAATATCTGAGCGAGCTAATGACAGGATTGGGAGCAGATTTCCCCAAACCGCACAGACTGGTCGTCACTACCATCTCGCAAAGCTGTTCCAGATTTTCCAGGTCGGCCATTGTGGCGCGGCGTTCCACAAACTTGTTCAAAATTTCATAAATCCGGGCAGTGCCAACACGGCATGGAATACATTTACCGCAGGATTCTTCCATCGTGAACTCGATAAAATACTTGGCCATATCGATCATCGAAGAGGTCTCATCGATGACGATCATACCGCCAGAGCCCATGATCGAACCCAAACGAGTCAGGCTCTCGTAATCTACCGGGGTATCCAGACATTCATTCGGGATACAACCGCCCGAAGGTCCACCCGTCTGCACACCCTTAAACTGGTGCCCATTGGGAATACCACCACCAATATCAAAGATGATCTCGCGCAGCGGAATACCCATTGGCACTTCGATCAAACCGGTATTGGTGATATTGCCGGTGATCGCAAACACCTTGGTACCTTTGCTTTTTTCTGTGCCGATCGAGGCAAACCAGGCGCCGCCGTTGCGCAGAATGGTTGGAATGTTCGCAAAAGTTTCGACGTTATTGATTAAAGTCGGCTTGCCGTTCAAACCGCTCACAGCGGGATACGGAGGGCGTGTCCGGGGGGTGCCGCGGTTGCCTTCAATAGAATTGATCATTGCGGTTTCTTCACCGCAGACAAATGCACCTGCGCCAAGCCGAAGCTCAACACTGAAATTGAAACCCGTACCGGCAATATTTTCACCCAAGAGACCCAAGCGTTCTGCCTGGCGAATAGCCACACGCAAACGTTTGACCGCCAGCGGGTATTCAGCGCGAACATAGATATACCCTTGTGAAGCGCCAGTTGCATAAGCAGCAATGGCCATACCTTCCAACACGCGGTGAGGATCACTTTCCAAAATAGATCGGTCCATAAAGGCACCAGGGTCGCCTTCATCGGCGTTGCAGATGACGTATTTCAAATCACCCTGAGCATCTTTGACCATTTGCCATTTGCTGGCCGTGGGGAAACCACCGCCGCCGCGTCCGCGCAGCCCGCTGGTGCGGATCTCTTCCACCACACCCTCGCGGCTCATCGCAGTGATCGCTTTCACCATGCCGACATACCCATCATGGGCAATATAATCTTCAATTTTTTCCGGGTTAACCACCCCGGAATGCTCCAGGGTCACT
>JAJUJY010000015.1 GCA_029265085.1 Chloroflexota bacterium | reverse complement strand
GGCATGGTCGAAGCGTTACCGCTGGTGCAGCAAATTGCGCCGGAAATTGAGGAGAATATCAATCGGCAGCGCAGCCAGCTGCGCCGGATGGGTGCCATTAATCCCGAAGCGCAATCCGAATATTTGTCGGTCAAAGAAAGACACCAGTTTTTAACAGAACAGGTTGCAGACCTCAAAAAAGCTGATGAGGATTTGCGCGAAGTGATTGCTGAATTAGATGCGCTCATGCGAAAAGAATTCAAGCGCACCTTTGATGCGGTTGCGGCGGAATTCAAACAAATGTTTACGCGTTTATTTGGTGGCGGGTCTGCGCGATTAATTTTGGAAGATGAGGAACACCCGACTGAAACCGGTATCGACATTGAAGCCAGACTTCCCGGCCGCCGCGAGCAGGGATTATCTCTGCTGTCCGGCGGGGAACGCAGCCTGACAGCGGTGGCATTAATCTTTTCCTTGTTAAAAGTATCGCCAACGCCTTTCTGTGTGATGGATGAAGTGGATGCGATGCTGGACGAAGCAAATGTGGGTCGATTCTGCGATTTGCTGCGTGAATTAAGCCAGACAACCCAATTTATTGTGATCACCCACAACCGCAATACCGTGCAGGTGGCGGATGTGATTTACGGCATCACGATGGGGAAAGACTCGGCCAGCCAGATGATTTCGCTTAAGCTGGACGAAGTGAGCGAAGAGATGGTGCGCTAGACGGGTGGATCCAATCTGCTGACTGTCCCCAGATTGGTTATAGAAATGAAAAACGGCCTGCAGAAAAAAACAGGCCGTTTTTGTTATTTATCGCGAGGTTTAGTAACCAGCGGGCAAAGCAGGTTCGGTTGGAACCACAGAAGACCAGATATCGAATTTCTCGATCTTCATTTCAGCCTTGCGGGCATCTAACCATTCCTGATATTTGACAGTTTTGGCCTGCTCTAACTGATCCGCGGTGAGCGGACGTTCTTCGCGGCCTAATAACTGGATGATGTGCCAGCCATTTTGGGTTTGTACAGGTTCACTGATCTGGCCGATTTCGGTCAGAGCGTAAGCGGCATTTTCAAATTCTTCCACCATCATACCGCGTCCAAACCACCCTAAATCTCCGCCAAAATCTTTCGAGCCGGGATCGGTAGAGAAGTCAGCAGCCAGTTTAGCGAAGTCTTCACCATTTTTTAATTTTTCCTGGATTACCTTGGCTTCTTCCACACTGGCAACCAAAATATGGCGAGCCCAAACCTGCTCTTCTGTCGTTGCCACATCCGCAGCGACCTGTTCTTTGATCTTTTCAACAAGCAGCTGGTAGCGGAAACCGGAACGCAGTTCGGCTTCGGTGAATTCAACTTCATCCTGAACCTTGGTCAAATATTCTGAGTATGACTGCTTATAACCCTCTTCGGTATATGGGGTTGCGGTGGGGAAGGGGGTGCTGGTGGGAATACTGGGATCCACAGTCGGCGTAGGTGGGATCTCAGTTGCGGTCGCAGCTGGTTTAGCAAGTGTTGCGGTGGGTTCTGGAGTGCTGGTGGGGGGGATCAACGCTTTTTGCTGTGCGTTTAACGTGGCAGTGGCAAAAGGTTCAACAGTGGGGGCTGGCGTTGGGGTTCCGTTTGCGTAAAAGCCAAAGGCTTCTTGCAAGGCTTTATCCACCTCAGCATCGGAAACCGAGATGCCCATTTTTGCTGCCTGTTGTTCGACCACTTTCTGGTCGATCATGTCATCAAGCACCAGTTCACCGAGACCATTTGCATCATTCATTTGGGCCACAATTTGCTGGATTTGCTGGTCAAAATAATCAGCTGAGAAGGAGAAAACTTGCTTGTACTGCTCGAGCTGATTCAAGTTTTGAACCATGTTGTAGCGGCTGTAGCGGACACGGGATTGAAATTCTTTGACCGTGATTTTTTCGCTTTCCACTTTTGCAACCGCCCGGTTTTGTTGGAATACCAGTTGGTCGAGTAAACCATAAACCAGCACACCAATCACCAAAACGGCTACTGCAATCGCTCCGTAAAACAAGACCGTGCGTTGTTTGGTTTCACGGTCTAACCGGCTTTGTTGTTTTCGGGTGATGGTTTTCGTAGTTGGGTTCTTTGCCATGGGCGACCTCTACTCTTATAAAATAGAGGGCATCGAGCCAATAAAGCCCATGCCCTCGGCTTTGAAAAGCAAGAATGGGAAGACTAGCGAATTACTTCGGTCCAATCTTCGCCAACAAACGGAAGCAGCGCAATTTGACGAGCGCGTTTCACTTCGGTGGCCACGGCGCGCTGATGGCGGGCGCAGGTCCCGGTCTGGCGGCGTGGGCGAATGCGGCCGTCTTCGGTAACGTAGCGGCGCAGCATATCAATATTTTTATAATCGATCACGACATTTTTATCCGCGCAGAACTGGCAAATCTTTGGGCGAGCCACAAAACGGCGGCCGCGTTCCATTGATTGTTCGTTCTCGGACATGTTCATATCTGCCATAGGTTCTTACTCCTAGAAGGGATACTCATCCTCGATTTCGTCTCCCTCAAGTGTTTCAACAGCTTGAGTTTGATTTGCATCGCGACGGTCACCAAGGATCATCATTTCGCTGGCAACAATTTCAATGCTGGTGTGTTTGTTTCCATCTGCATCTTCCCAGCGACGAGTCTGTAAACGGCCCTCCACATATACCTGCTGGCCTTTAGTCAAATATTGTTTGCAGATCTCGGCCAGATTTCCCCAGGTAACAACGTTGAACCATTCGGTTTCGGTGTGGCGTTCGCCATCTGAGGTGTTCCAGGTCCGGCTGGTAGCAACCGAGAAGGTTGTGACTGGCCGTCCGGAGGGAGTATATCGCATCTCAGGATCACGTCCAAGATGACCAATAATCATCACTTTGTTTAATCCCCGACTCATTTTGTTCTCCTTGGTCTGCGACACAAATCCCTGCTTGCTGATGAGGGATTAATCGCGATTAACAATCATGAACCGCATAACGGGTTCCAGGAAGCGCAGGTTGCGTTCCAATTCAGCGCTGAAAGACGGCTGCATTTGCATTTCAAAATACACATACTGACCGTCACGGCGTTTGTTAATGATGTAGGCCATACGACGTTTGCCCCACATATCGACATTTGCCACGGTACCGCCGGCTTCCACAATCCAACCACGAATCTTCTCGACCAGGCTGGTCATAGAGGCTTCGTCAAGATCGGGTTGTGCGATAACAACCAACTCGTAATTCCGCATAATGGGATCCTCCTTTCCACGGGATTGCCCTCTGACATCACCGTAGGTGAGCAAAGAGCGGAAAGTATCAGTGATATCTTCAACTGATAAACTCGCGGCAAATAGTTTACTACAAAATTGAATTTTCGGAAAGGGCTTAATTTTTCCCCCATTTTCCAGAATTACCTGAATTGATCATACATGAGAATTCTGTTTTTGGGAAGATTTTTACGAATAGACGATGCAACTCTTTTTGAAGGTCTGCGTATTTATAGTACAATTTTTCATTGATTGTATTTTGATTGGAGGTGGTTTATGCAGGTGGAAATTCTATACCGGCCGTCATATTCGATTGCTCGCGTTCAGTTGTCAGCCAATGAGTCGGTTCAGGCTGAGGCAGGGGCAATGGTTGGCATGTCTGCTGGAGTTCAAATTGAAACCAAAATGCAGGGCGGCATTTTGAAATCGTTGGCTCGTTCGGTCTTGGGTGGAGAATCTCTCTTTATCAATACTTTCCGGGCAGGCCCTGGCGGTGGTGAGGTGATGTTTGCGCCTACATTACCAGGTGATGTCATCACTACCGAGATGCGCGGTGAGACCTACCTTGTGCAGTCCGGTTCTTTCCTGGCATCCAGTGAAGGGATTGCTACGGATACCAAATGGTCAGGAGCGAAAACCTTCTTTGGCGGCGAAGGATTGATTATGCTGCGCTGCAGCGGCTCAGGAACTTTGATGCTCTCTAGCTATGGCGCGATCCATGAAATTAATTTAACAGCCGGACAGACCTATACGATTGACACCGGACACCTGGTTGCCTTTAGTGAAAACATGGGATTCAAGGTGCGAACTGTTGGCGGTATGAAATCCACAATCCTTGGCGGGGAAGGATTGGTTGTTGATCTTACCGGCCCAGGCCGGGTGTTGATGCAAACTCGCAGTGAAGGGGCATTCTTAAATTGGTTAATTCCAAAACTGCCCAAACAGTCGAATGATTAAAGATCAAAAACCCCATCAGAAATACGGTGGGGTTATTTGAATCCGTCTTTTCTTATTAATGATTGATGAGTGAATCTGTGGATGCCCGCAGATAATACCCTCGAAATGCAGCCGTTTCTTGCAGGAGAACTAACAGGTCTTTTTCAATCGCGGTTCGCAGCGCAGTATCAGGAACACCTCCCTCCGCAACCTGAAACAAATGATCCGACTGGTTTTCAATTCGGATATAGCCTTTCGCGGCCAACCAACGAATTCCGGTTATTAAAGTAATTTCTCGTTGTCCGGTTGCTGCGCACAGGTCTTGCAGATTGATTTTTCCCTGATAGGTTGTCACAGCGTGGCGGATTAACCCTGCCAGGCGTACCAGAAAAGCCTGTGGTTCATCTGATCCAGGGTGGTGAGCAAATATCATGATCCGTTTGGGTTGAACCTGTTGGATGGCGTCTTCCAGTTCTCGACGGCCGGGAGGGATCGTCCAGATTGCCAGGGTGGGGGCGGGCTGCAGGCGAGCGCGGGCATGCCCGGGGAGTCCGCTGATGGCTTCTCCTTCTTGCCAGATTTCTACGGGCTCATTTTGCATTGCCTGGTAGAGGATCGATTCAGCGTCTGCATTGTTACGAAAGTCGAAAACCTCGATTTTCTCTCGGTTGAATTTGGCTGTTTTAGCTGCCTCTTCAAGCTGCCGGTAGCTGAGCCATTCCATTTGTATTTCGCGCTGGCCGCGGAAATTGCTTGCACGGATGGTACAGGCCAGGTCAAAGCGTCCTTCCGGCAGGGGGGAATCAGCGCCCTGCCACCAGATAATTTTTCGAGTTTGGCCGTTATGATCTTCGACAATTACCTGTAAATGTTCGCCGCTTTTTCCGATGGGAACTGCTGACGTCATGGAAAGATTGCGCACTGCGAAGGTCAGGGGTGGGTTGCCAGGACCAAATGGAGCCAGTGTGTCAATTTTTTCAACCAGTTCCAGGTTGACCTGGTCTAAATCCAGATAGGCGTCAATCTGGATTTCTGCGGTTAACTCTTTGCCAGCCATCTGCTGGGAAACTGTTTCATTGATTTTTCGTCGGAAGGCGGGTAAATTTTCTGGCTTTATGGCTAACCCGGCTGCCATGGGGTGTCCGCCATATCCCAGCAAGAGGCTGCTTTGGGCTGCAATGGCTTCTGTGATGTTGATGCCTTCGATGGAGCGCGCCGAGCCTCGAGCAGCTTCGCCGGCCGGAGCAGTCAGCAAAATAGCGGGTTTATGATACAGTTCCACCAGGCGGCTGGCCACAATGCCGACGACACCGCCCGGCCATTGGGGGTGTGCCAACACCAGGATTGAATCTTTCAGTAAGGATGGGTCCTGCCGAATTTGCGCCTGGGCGCCTTGAAAGACCTGATCGGTGAGAACCTTGCGTTCGCCATTCAACCCTTCCAACTGGTTGGCGTAGGTGGCGGCTTTTTGGCGGTCCTGGGTGGTTAAGAATTCCACCATTGGATTTGCGTCTCCCAGACGGCCAATCGCATTTAAGCGCGGAGCCAGGATAAACCCAATATGTTCTTCAGATAGATGATCCGGGTTCGTTTCGGTTAATTCCAACATGACTTTGATGCCAAGCCGAACAGGAGCACGGAGTTGCTCTAATCCAAGCTGCACCAGGTATCTTGCATCCCCGGTAAGTACAGCCAGGTCCGCAACAGTTCCCAGCGCTACCAGGTCAAGATGACGCTGGGCTTGCTCGGGTTTGCCGGCCAGGCTGTAGAGTGCTTCAGCAAATTTATAGGCGGTTCCAACCCCCGGAAGGGTTTTTAAGGGATGCCCATTTGGAAGTCGTTGTGGATTAATGACCGCAAAAGCATCCGGGAGGATTTCTGGCAGGGTGTGATGGTCGGTGATAATAAAATCTACCCCTTTGGCACGCGCAAATTCGGCTGCATCGTGGGCGGTGATGCCTGTATCGCAGGTGACGATGACTTTTGCACCCTGGGCAATCATTTTTTCTAAGTTGGGGAGATTGACACCGTGGGATTCCTGAGCACGAACGGGAATATGATACAGTACCTCTGCGCCTAATTCGCGCAGGGTATCCACCAGAAGTGTTGTGGAGGTTTGACCGTCCACATCGAAATCACCCCAAATACCAATCCGTTCTTTGTTGCGCATAGCCAATAAAACTCGTTCTGCGCCTTTCATCAAATCTGGTAGTTCACTGGCTGGGGTGGGCTGATAATGGCGGGGATCAAGAAAAGCCTGTGCCTGCTCCCAGGTTTGAATGGCGCGAAGCGCCAGAGCGTAAGCTACCAGGCTGTTCTCACCCAGCCGTTTGGCGATCTCGGGTGGAATCGTAACGGGTTGCGGCTCAATCCATTGATGTGGTGGTCGAATATCCAATTCTAAACATCCTTACTTTAAAATTCAATTTCGCCAATTTGTTCAAAATCAATATCCAGAATGGATGCGGCTTCTAATTCAGTTTCTTTCTCGTTAATTGTCCCAGCTTGATCGCCGCGCTTGCATAAAGACCGGTAATTACAAAATCGGCAGTCTTTTTCTTCGGTGGTCAATGGGAAGATAGTTTCACTCATATGTTGGGTGAGATTTATTAAGTCCAGGATTTTTTGCCGGTCAGATTGGTACTGGTCGTTGGTGTATTGAAATACTTCCGGGTTACCTGGATCAGCCGTGAACCAGTAACGCATCTCGATCTGCTTTGGTTGTACGGCGGTTCCGCCGAAGATTTGTTTTCCTGCTTCAACCATGAGGAATGGGTAGAGCCTTGTCTGAATTCGCGAGCGCAAGGTGGAGCGGGGTGTACGCCGGTACGATGTTTTCCAATCCACAATGACTACCTGCCGGCCCGGATCGATGGCGATCAAGTCGTATTTCGCAATCAAACGAAAACCTCCATAAGGCGCAGTCAGGGTAAATTCCGGGTAGCGTTGGGCGGGTAATTCACTCGGAGACAGATCTAAATAAGCAAGCCACCAGGAGTGCAATAATGGATCGGTTGCCTGTGCGCCAACCAGCTCTTCAGACAGGCCTAATTGGTGCTGGTGCACCATCTGGTGAAAACGCGCACCCATTTGCATCTGGCGCTCATGTTCTATTACCGGTTCTGTTTGCGGGGCAGGCCAGGCCAATTTTTTTAAGTAGCGCAGTTCAAACCTGCGCGGGCAATCGACCAGGTCTTGCAGGTTGTTTTGACTAAAAGTCATTTCAGCGGGGATTGCCATTTCGCAGCTCCTTCCAGAAAGCAGCCAGGCTGACCAGGGGCAGGGCTGCACGGGCTTCTGCGCCATTTTTGGGGCGGCCTGTATTCCAGGTGATAACTAATGATTTTCGGGCGCGTGTAATCCCGACAAAGAGCAAGCGAAGCCGTTCTGAGGAATATTCCATGCGAGCCGCTTGAGTGGCTTCTCCCTCTTCCATAAATAGACCGACCGGATCATCCGCGATCAGGGATTTTAATTTTTCCAGGGCTTCGGCTTCCAGGTTAAACTGGTTGCGAATGAACCACTTTTCTCCAATATAGCTGTCAAAAGATTGAGCAGAGGGAAAATCGTAGTTATTAACCGAGATCAGATACACCCGATCCCATTCCAATCCCTTGGCTTTGTGAATTGTGGCAATCGCAACTTTGCCTTTATAGTTGTCTGGATCAAAGCCGGTATCCTCTGTGCTAAAACCGGGCAGACGTCTTTCGTTTTTCGCCACCAGATTTAGCTCTTCAACGAAATTAGCCAGCCGGTATTCAGGATGAGCAGAGGCGGTCTGTTCCAGAACCAGGGCTAACTTATGCGCTAGGGCTAATTCTACCGGGCTGGTGAAAATTTCCTGGGCGATTGTCAAAATTAATTGATCTATGGGAAGTTGGGTAGCGTCCTGCCATCGCTGCAAGCGGTCTTTAAAGAAGATCAAATCTTCCAGAATAGCCGGGTGCGCGCCCTGGTTGGCTAAATTTCCCAACCAATCACGCCCTGGACGCGGCCAGAGAAATTCTTCAATGTTTTTACAACCCAAAAGCAGCTGGTGAATCATTTGCGATCTTTCATCCGCTTGATTTTCTTTTGAAGTTGGCGATTGAAGGATGCGGTATACAGCAGCCATCCGGTTGGGATTAATTGGCTCTTCCAGGTAGCGCAATATGACAGCCATGATCTCGGCGGTCTGGCGGGTGGACTGGCTGGATTGAAGTAGTTCGACAATCTCGATACCGGCAGTCTTTAGAGCTTCTGCCATCTTAACGCCGCGCTCATTCCGTGGCACCAATACAGCAACGGTTTGATCAGGGTTTGCGGCCACAAAATGACGGATACTTTTTGTCACAGTCTCAATTTCTTTTTCGGCGCTGTAACGTTCTTCCCGCAGATGGATTTCATCTGGCCGGTCTTCTGGATTGGGCTGCGGATCGCCGGGTGGGGTAGGTCGAATGAAAGGCAGGTTGAGCGCGCTGCGCAGCTCAAATACGGGATGATCTTCCATGGTCCAGCGGATCAATTCATTGGCCAGGGTGATCACGCTGCGCATCGAGCGGCCAGAATCGGGTAGGTCCAGACCGGTGACACCGGGTTCGTGTAAAAAGCTGCGCAAATATTCCGGGCTGGCAGTGGTGAACGTTTCATAAATCGCCTGGTTAGGATCGCCGACCCGCACCCAGTTTCCTTCGTCTCCAACCAATAGGCGTAAAATTTCTTCCTGCAGGCGGCTGGAATCCTGGGCTTCATCCTCCAGGATGTATGGCCAGCGGTAGCGCAAACGGGCTAAAAATTGGGGTTCTATTCTCAGGGATTGCAAAGCCAGGCGAATTAAGTCGTCAAAATCAACGGCGCTGCGGTAATTCAATCCGCGTTGGTAAGCCATGTACATTTCACTTCCGAACACAAGCAGGGGATGCGGGTCATTGATCCGGTTGATTTTCTCCTGGATGATTGCGGGGGTGCATTCCAGATCTTTTGATTGGCGGATATAGGCTTTGGCAAGGTTAACCGCCATTTCCTCTAATTGCTGGTACACATATGGGCTGCGCTGTAAATCCACTGTTTCAGAAATCCAACTAAGAATGAAATCTGGATTGACTTTCAGGTAATTACGGACGGCTGTCTTGAGGATTTCTCCTGATTCGCGTTCATCCACAATGGCAAATTTATCCGAAAGGCCGACCAGGTCGGGACGCTCGCGGACAATATCATGCGCTAATCCATGCAAGGTACGCACCCGGTAGCCAAAATCAGAGAGTAATCCAAACTGGTTAATAAAACCGCCAATGCGGCTGGCAAAATTATCCACAGCGGAGTTGACCAGGGTAACAATTAAGATTTCCTGGTCATCTTGTACGCGGCCGTCAACTAATAACCGTGCAGCCAGGTAAGAAAGAGTCTGGGTTTTTCCACTGCCTGGGACTGCTGAGACTCCCATTTTTCCTTGCGTATAGTCTAAAACGGTCTTTTGGTTTGGTCGAGGCTTGAATTCAAGCATTGGAGCTGCCCTCCGTGTTTCGCATGCGCCGTAACAGGGATTGGAAAGCCATTAACAGGTTACCCCGTTCTTCCGTACCGCGCTCATTGACTTTAGCAATGGAAATAATGACCTGCTCCCGGCAGCGGTGCAGCAGTCCTTGTGTCAGGCGAGAGAGGGTCTCTAAATTGGCTTGAAAATCGTTTTCATCCGTCCAGTGGGCGTGTGGAGGCCATTGACGGCTGAGAATGAATGGATGTGTCAGGGGCTGGTAAATCCGCTGCCACCATCCGTTAGAACCGGCATCCAGCCAGAATTGTACGGCAGCAGCGCGGTTAGACATTAAAAAGGTAAAGGCAGGGGCAATAAAAACGGCATCTTCTTGCAGCGATTCTTCCCAGGTTTGCAGATATTGGGCGGCAATGACGCCTTCATCCACCATCCGTAAATATTCTTTACCGATCGGGATGTTTTTCTCACGCAGAAATGGTTCAGCCACTCGGCGAAATTTTTGAATCGATTCTACCAATCTGGCGGTGACTCCGGCTGCATCAAAATGCGTGTGAAAACCAAAACCGGGTTGAGAAAGGATTTCACCGAAAAGCCGAGATAGAAAAACATCCAGTTCGACTGGTTCGGCCGATTGGTAGTTGACCAGCCAGTCACGCAGTTGATTGTAGCGCTGACCGATATCATAAGTAATTCGTTCCTGCATCTCTGGCTGGACCGGATCGAAAGGTTCAAGGTGGGCTTCTTTTTTTCGTTGGCGATAAAGGATGCGTGCAAGCAAATCGGCTCGAACCAGGTCCAGGCCATCGATGGCCTGCATCAACATCGAACGAACATCGACCTTATCTACCGGAAATTCCCACTGTGGGTGTGCCAGGCGCGCCAAGGTTATTAGACACAGGGTAGCGGGTTCGTCACGCAGGCTGCGGGAAGGCCGGTGTGTACGGACAGGAATATTCTCTTTCCCCAGACGATTAATCAAGGAAAAACGCAATGAGTCACTTAAATATGGTGAAAGGATAGCGATTTCTCCTGGTGGAATCCCTTCTTCACGGACCAACCGGGCGACTTCGCCGCTGACCCATTCGATCATATCTGGGTAAAAGCGGTGCGTCTGAAAACGGAAAGCCTGTGCAGCGAGGGAGGGCACGGGTTGGTCGTTTTCACGGCGCAGGCTGTGCTCCAATGCAGCCGCAAAATCTGCGACTGGTCGAGTTTGGATCCAGGAACCGGATAAAGAAGCATGGAAATCGCACTGATCGCGCAAGCTGTAAGCGTACACGGGATCTGCACCCAAGAAAGAACGGTAACCGCTGCCTTCATCATAAATCAATAAGGCGGACTCAAAATCTGGCAGCCATTCACGGATGATATCCTGGGTGATGGGCACATCTTCTTCGATATTTTCAAAGATCAAATGGCGATATTGGCGCGAGAGAATTTCGCGGCAAAGAAATGAAGGCCATAAATAACGGCTAAATACTTCAATTTGAAGCGAATAATCAAGCAGGTTATTTTCAAGGCAGTACGCGCGGAAACGGTTGGCGCAATCCTGAGCTTGTCCGTGGGCAGTTAATTGATTTTGTTGATCCAAACCAGCATCGATAAGACGTTTTCCAACCTCGGTGTGCGGGAAGCCAACCACAGCTGCCTTGTTTAAGTTATCCAAAATTTGCGAATAGAGGCGGTTGCGGTCAATGACAATCGATTCAAAATAGCCTTCTTTTTCCACCAGAGGCTGAACAATTTGTGCCATGTAATATTGAGCAGTTTCCAAGGTGAGGAAGGTGGGCGGTTGAGATGGGTTAGCAAAACCGGCTGCCTGGGCTGTGACCGGCCAAAAAAGCTGGATTGCCCGTTGAGCCAAACCGCCAAGTGTCACGATTGATGTTGTTCCGCCAGGGGGCAATCCTGGCTGTTGCAGGGCACGGTAATAGGGTGCTGCCAACGTGCGCTGCGGTGCCAGGACTAAGATCGATTCTGCGGGTACACCCTGCTGAATCAAGTGCAATAAGCGGTTTACTCCTACGGTGGTTTTACCGCTGCCGGGCGGGCCTTCCAAAAAGATCCTGCCGAGCGGTGGATGGAGGATCAAGTTTTGTTGTTCAATCGAAAGGTCACTCCAATTCAATTGTTTACCTCCGTTTGACTATGATGCTCACAATTTTTATTTTAGCCGAGGTTTGAAGAAACGTGGCGGCATGAGGACATACTTTTGAAAAAAATTTTCGAGGCACCCGAGCCTGGAATGCCTCGAAATCAATGAGCAGTGTGCAAACTCGGAATAAAACAGATCGTTTAATAATCCATTCCGCCAATTCGATGGAAGACGGCACGGGCAAGCTTTGCATCATCCGCAGCGCGGTGCGAGTTGGGGATAGGAATTTTGAAATATGTTCCCGCTTCTTCCAGGCGAAAACGGCGTAATGAACGCCAGCGTGGATCCCATTCACCGCGATATTCTGAATACACTTGCATAATATCCAATGAATTGAAAGTTTCACGCCAGGGTAGTTTATACCTTGTCATAGATTGCTGCATCATCCGCAAATCAAACTCTGCGTTATAAATACCCAAAATGCGCCCTACCAGATGCGTGCGGATGGTTGGCCAAAGGGCAGGCCAGGTTGGCGCTTTTTGGACCATTTCATTGGTGATACCGTGTATCTGTGTGGCATCTGCTGGAATGGGCAGACTGGGACGGATGTATGATTCAAAAACCACGTTCCCCTGATGATCGATAATGGCGATTTCGATGATCTCAGCATTTTTGTCTAAACCAGTTGTTTCTGTATCCAGATAAACGGGCTGCTGCGCAATACGCTGACGGGCGAATTCGCCGATTTTTTGTTGATTGACCGCTAATGGGCTGACCATGATGTTATCCTTGATTTAGTTTATGTTCCAATAAGCGATTTGGTCCATATAGATGGTAAAGTTAGGGGTGCTGCGTGCAGCAATCACCATCCCGGAAGAACCGGATGCTGAGAATGTAGAATCGCTAACATCTGCTAATTTTTTCCCATTTACATACAAGCCAAAATTATTGCCGCTAGCCATTACACCCACACGGTTTACCTGATTTGAACCGGTCAGGATGGCATTATCGACATTGGATCCACTGGCAATGTTGACATAACCGCTGCCGTCCCAATATCCAACGGCATAATTTCCGGAACAGGTCAGCGTGAACCAATAGCCTTTTACATAATCGGGTGAACGGAATACCAACCCATATGTGTCCTGTCCGGAACATTCGCCAATCCGAATGGTGGCTTCGATATAAGCATTTTGCACTTTGGTTCCGCCAGTTCGCCAACCATGATACCCGGCTGCTTGTTTACTGGTCATCACCAAAGCGCCATTTTCTACTCGAATATAGGTGTACTCATCATCATACGAGGAACCGTCTAAACCAAACGATTTACCGCTATCGAGGTTATCCGTGCTGTCTGGTTCTCCCAAAAATACTCTCGGGTCGGTTGTGGATGTGGTCGGAGATGCGGTTGTGGTTGGGGTTTCACTGGATTGAATGATTTGCGGAGTAGGTGTGTTTTCCGCAGTTGGTGCAAGGGTGGGTGGGGGCATTGTCGCTGTTGGCATACTGGTTAGCATTTGCGAAACCTGTGTGCCAATTAAATCTGGGGTGGCGGACGGGCTTGTGCTGCTGGCCGGTAAATTGCAGGATGTAAGGACTAACCCAGCAGCCAGGAAAAGAATTGTCGAAAGCATTATTTTTTGCATAATGTATCCTGTTATAACCAAATTCTTTATCATTATAGTCCGAAATTAACGAGAAGGAAAATTTGTTGAAATGAGTTGTTCCAAAATCAATTTGTCAAAAGATCAAGTAAAATACGATTATGCCATCGATCAAAGTTATCGCATTTAACAAACCATACGGTGTACTAACCGCTTTTACAGACCCGGAAGGCCGGCCGACTCTTAAAGATTATATTCCGATTCCGGATGTGTACGCTGCCGGACGTTTAGATCTGGACAGTGAAGGATTGCTGCTTCTTACCGATGACGGTGATTTGATTCACCGTTTGACCGACCCCCGTCACAAAATTGCTAAGACATATTTTGTGCAAGTTGAAGGTGAAATTAGCGACGAAGCGTTATTTCAGTTACAACGTGGTGTGATGGTCAAAGGCAAGCCGACCCGCCGCTGCCAGGCATTGCGGATTCCGGATCCGAATGTGCCAGAGCGAGAAAAGCCCGTCACACCGCACAAGCCTACCAGTTGGATTCGTTTGGTGCTGCATGAAGGGATGAAACGGCAAATCCGCCATATGACTGCGGCGGTTGGCTACCCAACCCTGCGATTGCTCAGGGTGGCTATTGGGCCGATTAGTCTGGAGTCTATTGCGCCTGGACAATGGCGCGAATTAACATCAGCAGAGATTAACCGCTTGAGGAAAGCCTGCGCTTAGGATTTGCGAAAGGTTTGCAAGGTCTCCAGGTAATAATCCGGGATGCCAATATCATAGCGGTTTCCTTGGATCATTAGTCCCATAAAACCATCGACCTGGCGCAAATGATCTAGCGCGCTGGTCAATTGGTATTCTCCGCGTTCGCGAATCCCGTTATTAATATTTTCTCCGAGAAGATCAAAGATTTCTGGCTTCAGGATATATTGCCCAAACAGGGTCAAATATTCATTTTCTGGCACTCCAGAAACTCGCAAATTGTTTTGGGCGTATTCCAGGGTGGGCTTTTCAGCAAATTCTGTAATATTGATCGTCCGGTTGGGCTCGTTCCAAACCCCTGTTACGGTGCCAAAATTGGCAATTTTTTCTTGAGCAGTCCGTCTTAGGCCAACAACACTCGTGCCGTATTGTTGAAAAGTATCGATTAGCTGCCGTGCGCAAGAAATTTCTGTGGTAGAGCGGTAGATATGATCCCCCAACATGAGCAAGAAGGGTTCATCGCCAACGATTTCTCGGGCTGTATATACTGCGTGACCGAAACCTTCCTGTGTGCGTTGGATAGCAAATTTAACATGTTGGCCCATTTCCAATATCCGGCGGGAGTAGTCCTGGAAATGAGGGGGAAGTTTGTTGAAATTTTCAATCGAAATATTGTCATTAAAGAAATGTTGAAATTCTGGTAAATCTTCTTCTTGAACAATGATAATTACTTCTTCAATCCCGGCTGCGAGTGCTTCCTCAACAATAATCAAAATTGCAGGTTTGGCGATGCCATCCTGATCTACAACCGGAAACAATTCTTTTTTGGCTGCTTTGGTTGCTGGAAACAAACGGGTACCAAACCCAGCCGCAGGGATTACAGCTTTGCGTACTTTTAATCCTGGTTGCAGCGTCAGTTTTAAGGCGGGTAGATTTAATTCATCCTTCAATATTTGGACGACTTTCTCTTGATCTGCTTGGCTGCGAGCCAGGAATTGAGCAGTTCCATCACCCTGAGAGCCGATTCCCTTACCGCCCCAAATATAAGGCTTCAAGCCGGGGTACTCCAGAACTTTGTGCAAAACTGGAGCGGTTAATTCTTCTGGGCACACTGGCGTTGCGAACGTATCAAAATTCTTTTGGGCTTCTTGCATAATTTGGCCCAACGTTTCACCGTCTGCGTTTTGTAACGTATGAATTGCGCGGTGAATAACGTCTTTATTCAGTTGACCTAATAATTTTTGAACATTTTTTTCCTGCTCATTTTCCGCAAAGGGATAACAACGATTTAATCGATTCAATATTTCCAGCGTGTCTTTATGTGCCATAAGGTCAACAATCACAAAGTACAGTTCGGAATTGACCTGTAATTCTTTCGTTTCTAAGCGGTCACCATCGAAAGTCATTAATACTGGCCGGTTTCCAAAGGCACAGCCTTGATCCATCCGACCGCATCGGGAGGGAGTGGTTATTTCACCGGAGTAGGCCAACTCCATCTCTCCACGCGTCGTCATTTTTAAATCATAGACCCGATTAAATGCGCGTGCGGCCAGCACACTGATGGCGGCACTGGAGGATAACCCTTTCTTAATGGGTAAATCTGTGTGATAGTTATCAATGACAAGGCCGCGAACCCGATAATGCGTTAATACCTGATAGGCAACACCAGCGATATAGCTCCAAAATCCGCCTTTTTCAGCTTCCTTCAGCAAAGTTTGGGCTTCCATTGGGATCTCGTATGGACCTTTTCGTTCACCTGTCGGTGTGGTTGAGGTGAGTACAAGGGAAGTGGGATGTGGTGACACCTCGGCGTAAATCCCCTGGTTCGTACCGCAAATAATCGCATACCCTTTTTCAATTTCTGCATTAATCCGGCGGTAACCACCAGCCCAATCGGAATGCTCGCCTAATAAACAAATTCGACCCGGTACAAAGATCTTCACGCTCGTGCTCCTCAGAGTTGATGGGGCTTATTATATCAGCCTGATGGTTGATCGATTGGGAGAATTGGATTTGATAATCGGGCTGAAAGCCTGAACGAAGCGGAATAATCCCATGTATAATTAGCTTCGGACCTCCAATGAAGACGCATGTTATTCGCCTTGATAATCACGATGACGCGACCTCGACGCGGGACCGGATCTCCTGGAGCAAATCTGCGCGGGTGCTCTTGGTCTGGCCGAAGCGGGGCCGTGTTAACCTGAAACGATTGGACCTGGTTTTGATCCAACGGCATGCTGCTCAATTTGGGAGTCAATTAGCCCTGGTTACGAAAGATCGTGAGATTATCGCTGAGGCAGCAGAGGTTGGCATTCCAGTCTTTGCGGATGTTACGGTGGCGCAGCGCCAGTCCTGGCGGACAAGACGTTACCGCAGGCGTTGGCGTTTAAGGCGAAAAGACCGTCGAGAAACCCTGGATGCTTTAAAAAAACAGATACAGGATTTCGCACCCAGAGAATATCCGGGTTGGCTGCGGATGGTCATTTTTACGATTGGCGTGATGGCGTTTTTAGCACTGGTCATTGTTTTTTTGCCGTCAGCAAAAATTGAAATAAAACCTGCCCAGACCACCCAGGATCTGATCATTCCATTCATTGCCAGCCCAGATATTACCCTTCCATCGGCATCCGGTTCAGTTCCGGCTGAATTGGTGCATATCGTGGTAGAAGGCCAGGAGCAAGGGAAGGGGAGTAAGCCGGCTGTTGTGCCTGACCAATCTGCCCAAGGGGTGGTAACCTTTACCAATTTAACTGAGGAAGAGGTTGAGATTAATCCAGGAACACTGGTGATGACCACCGGCAATAACCCGGTGTATTTTGAAGTACAGCGATGGGTGACCCTTGCAGCTGGTGTAGGCAAGACGATGAATGTAGAGGTCAAAGCTGTAATTCCTGGAACGGTGGGGAATGTTCCGCCTGAGGCTATCCAGGCGATCAAAGGTAATGTTGGATTAAGGACAACCGTCACCAATCGAGAGCCTATGATTGGGGGTACGGATATCTCTGGTTTGGCAGTGTCTGGAGCAGATTATCAGCAATTTCGTAAGAAACTCGAAAACACCTTAAAAGAAACTGCCTTGGTAGAATTCGAGCGATTATTAGCGGATGGGGATGTGATCATCCCAGAATCGATCAAGATGGATAAAGTGATCGAGGAGATACAAGATCCACCTGTGGGAGGTGTGTCGGATATAGCCCAACTCACCCTACGAGCTGAATTTCAAGCCTGGGTAGTGCGCGGTAAAGATCTGCAATCGGTGGCACAGCTGGCTTTGGATGCAAATTTAGTGGAGGGATTCGTTCCAGTAAATAAAAAAATTCTCATCGAATCTGCTGCTGAGTCGATAAAATTCAATGGGATGACGGCTGTCTGGCAGGGGGCGGTATCTCGGATGACGAAACCATCTTGGAATGAAAATCTGCTTACCAATCTGGTGATGGGACAAAAACCTGAAGAAGCCCGGCAGAGAATATTGAAAATAATTCCATTAAGTGAATCTCCCCGACTGTCATTATCTCCAAGCTGGTGGTTCCGCATGCCGTTTCTGCCATTTCGAATCGAGGTGGTTGAATATGAATGAAATGGCGGGACGAGTTCTGGCGGTTGATTTAGGCGAGAAAAATATTGGGCTGGCAATCAGTGACCCAACCCAGACCATCGCCAATCCGTTGGCGGTAATCAAGCACAGTTCTAGACTGATTGACGCAGCCTCAATTGCCGAACAGGCTCGCCAGAATCAGGTTGTGCTAATTGTTATTGGGCAGCCGTTGAATGCTGATGGTAGTATTGGCTCGGGGGCCAGGCATTCCGCTCGTATGGCAGAGGCAGTGCGCGAACAGACTGATATTCCCGTAGTCTTATGGGACGAATCCGGAAGCACACAGGAAGCCCGGTATGCCCGAATTCAAATGGGTGGTTCACGTGCAAAGCGCAGCGGGCACCTGGACGAATTAGCCGCAACGGTCATACTCCAATCCTATTTGGACGCCCAGCGTTTGAGATAAACTCTTTTTTGAGAGAAACTATGGCAAAACGAAATCGTCAAGGAATTAAGATCTTCGGAATTTTATTTTTGTTGTGTATTTGTTTAATGCTGATTGGGGTGGTATTGCTGGCAGACCAGGCGCCCAAAATGGCAAGAAAGACTTTTGGCGCTCCCAGCCCATCACTTGGACCGTTGGACCGGTTGACACTTTCAATCCAATTATTATTATCCCAGGAAGAATTAACCAATCCTGCAAATCCGGGTGGAGAGCCGCAGCGTTTTCAAATTGGTGAAGGCGAATCGGTAAACTCCATCATTTTGCGGTTAGAAGGTGAAGGATTGATTCGCAGTGCTTCAGCTTTCCGTTTGTTTTTAATTTACGCCGGGTTGGATACTGGCATCCAGGCTGGGACGTATGAATTGGATCCCTCACAGAATGGAATTGCGCTGGCATATGCACTGCAGGACGCCACACCGACTGAGGTGACCTTTGTGATTTTGCCAGGCTGGCGGGCAGAAGAAATCGCCCGTTCTTTGCCAACTTCCGGGCTGCAAATTGATCCCAATGAATTTCTTCAGGCTGTTTATAATCCGCCAACCAGTTGGCTTCCCCAGCAATGGAAACTTGCGGGCAGCCTGGAGGGATACCTTTTCCCGGGAGAATATGTGCTTCCCCGCGATATTACGTTAGAAGAATTAATTTTGACCATATTAAACCGCTTTGACCAGGATGTAACATCCGAATTACGCAGTGCAATGGAAGCGCAGGGGTTATCTCTGGCAGAAGGCGTCATCTTAGCGTCTATTGTTCAGCGCGAAGGTGTTGTGGACGATGAGCGCCCAATGATTGCCTCAGTATTTTATAACCGGCTGGCAATTGGAATGAAACTCGATAGCGATCCAACGGTTCAATATGCGCTAGGATATCAAGAAGCACAAAATAGCTGGTGGAAAAATCCATTATCTTTGGATGATTTAAAGGTAAACTCTAGCTATAATACGTATCAGAACATGGGGCTTCCGCCGGGAGCGATTTGTAACCCAGGATTAAGCGCGTTACAAGCGGTCGCCTACCCAGCTCAATCACCATATTATTATTTTCGGGCACAATGCGATCAATCTGGCCGGCATTTCTTTGCAGTAACCTTTGAAGAACATCTCAACAATGCCTGCCCATAGTCGGAAAAATCACCCCAGGTATAACAGGAGGTTCTTATGATCACGTTGGGAATCGATATTGGCGGAACAGGCATAAAAGGTGCTTTGGTTGATACAGACACTGGTGCAATGGTAACTGATCGTAAGCGATTGCTTACTCCTGAGCAGGCCATTCCGCAAGATGTAGCCAAAGTGGTTAAAGAGCTGGTTGAGTCGTTTGACTACAAAGGGGTGATTGGCTGCGGTTTCCCGGCAATTGTTCGCCACGGTGTCGCCTATTCGGCGGCAAATATTCATAAAACCTGGATTGGGTTGAATGTCAATCAATTACTAACCGAAGCTTCAGGATGTAATACTTTTGTCCTGAATGATGCCGATGCTGCTGGTATGGCTGAAATGGCCTTTGGTGTTGGTAAATCGATGCAGAATGGGGTGGTAATCGTTTTAACTCTGGGTACCGGTATTGGATCTGCAATTTTCACTGATGGAAAACTGGTTCCGAATACAGAATTTGGTCATTTGTTGATTCGCGGTAAAGATGCTGAAATGCGCGCATCGGATGCAGCCCGCCGCAAAAAAGAAATGACCTGGAAAAAATATGCCGAACGTCTGCAAGAGTATTTGATGGAAATGGAACGACTTTTCTCTCCCGATCTGTTTGTGATTGGCGGCGGTTTGAGTAAGAATTTTGATAAATACGTTCCATTAATCAAAATCAATACCAAAATTGTGCCAGCCCAATTGTTGAATCAGGCCGGTATCATTGGTGCAGCGATTTATGCAGCTGAAAAGGGCAGTTAGCCGCCTCCCCCTCCGCCGCCTACCAACCCGCCTTCTGTAAATTTTCGTAAATTACTAAAGATTGCCAAAATATCAGGCTCGGTTAAAGTTTGATGGGTCGATTGGTTGACCAACAAACCTTGCCGGGCTTTTTCAATTGCTACTTCCTGGATGGTTAAATTGCGGCTGAGGGCTTCTTTTACCAAACTAGCTCCGGCAGCGTATCCAATGATTGGATTCAGGGCTGTGACCAGAATGGTGTTGCGTGCCAGCCAGCCCTCTGCTTTTTCGCGGTTTGCTTTGATCCCAACCACACATTTTTCTGTGAAGGCGTTAATTGACCCAATCATTACTTGCATCATTTCAAATAAATCATGAGCAATGATTGGCATCATTACGTTTAATTCTAACTGTCCGGCTTGAGATGCCAGGCTGACTGTAGTATCCAGGCCGATTACATGGAACATTGCCATATTTAGCATTTCAGCCATGACGGGATTAACCTTCCCCGGCATGATGGAAGAACCGGGCTGCACTGCGGGCAGCCGGATTTCATCCAGCCCGGTGGAAGGACCTGAAGAGAGCAGCCGGAGATCATTGGCGATGCGCGTCAAAGTAAGGGCAAGCGTACGCATCGAGCCAGAAAAGTCAACCATGTCAGCCATGCTTTGCATGCTTTCAAAAAGATTATCGGAGGTGGTTAATTTCAGGCCTGAAAACTTTGACAATGCACCAATCATGCGTGGATGATATTCCGGGTGGGCGTTTAACCCTGTGCCGGTGGCTGTTCCACCAATCCCCAGCCGCCGCAGTCCATCAGCGGAACGGCGAATACGGTCTGCATCGCGTTCTATTGCTCTTGCGTAGGCAAAAAATTCTTGCCCCAGGCGTACTGGAACCGCGTCTTGCAAGTGTGTCCGCCCTGATTTGATAATCGCGTCAAATTCGGCTGCTTTTTGTTTTAATGCCTCCGATAAATGATTAACCGCTTTCATTAATTCATCCAATCGCCACAAACAGCCTAACCGGATCGCGGTAGGAATGGTATCGTTTGTCGATTGCGCCATATTCACGTGGTCATTTGGGTTAACTTTGTATTCACCCAAATTTCCACCAAGCAAAATTGTTGCCCGGTTTGCGATCACTTCATTGGCATTCATATTATGGCTTGTGCCAGCACCAGCCTGGAAGGGATCTACCACAAACTGGTCGTTCCATTTCGCGGCCATCACTTCTTCGGCTGCTTGCATGATCCCTTTTGCGCGCTCTGCATCTAGCAGCCCAACAGCGAGATTCACCTCTGCAGCTGATTTTTTAATCAATGCCATAGACCAGATAAATGCAGGCCAGGGACGCAGTCCTGAAATTGGAAAATTTATCAAAGCACGTTGGGTTTGTGCCCCCCATAATGCCGTGAAAGGAACCTGAATCTCTCCCAGTGAATCTTTTTCTATCCGAAAAAGTTGTTGATTTTCACTCAAGATGCACCTCCCCTGGGTAAAAACGTCCCCTCCTTGATGAGCCAGAAGGGGACGTTTACGTAGAAATGAACCAACTATTCGAATTGATGAGCTGGTATTTCCAAGAAAATCAATGGATTATCTGGATTAACCGGCGGCGCTGTACCCCGGACCTTCAGCAAAATAGGCAGCATTTTTTGCGATATCGGGGGTCAGATCTACTTCTTCACCGGCCTTCAACGTGCGTGTGCCTTCCAGGTGAACCGCTTCACCATCGTGATTCGTACCGTCGTATACTTCATTGAAGCCAACGGTGCCAACGGGTTGAGAGATTTTTTCGCCACCCTTGGCTTTGTAGGCTGAAGGTACTTCGTCTTCGGGGAAGATCGCGGCAAAGGGGCATTCCGGAACACAGGCACCGCAGTCGATGCAAGTATCCGGATCGATGTAATACCAGGGATATTGATCTTCTGGTTTGCCAGGAACAATACATTCAACTGGACAGACAGTCATACAACCGCCGTCCCGCAAGCACAAACTGGTGATTACATGGGTCATGTTTTCCTCCGATTACGGCTAGAAATTGAATAACGAGATAAAATTGACATACAAAACGTAGAGGTTGAAATATCTACGTTTTTGTTGAGCCTAATGAGACGATCTGTTCCCCTAATATTCTTTCTGACTGCATCTTTAACCACTTAATCCAGTACATCTGATTGATTCGAACAGGCTGGTATAATCGGCTGCAAAGCAAACGCCAGGGAAGAATGTCTCCTATATAACTTTATTTTACCAATTTTGTAAACTTGAATTGTAAAAATTGTAGTCCGCTCGTTTCGCTTTGTCAAGCTGAATAGGATCATAAACCTTCATGAACATCCAAAATGCAAACCGGCGAGAAATTACAAAGCCAGTCCTGGTGATGATATTTGGGATCTTTGCAGTGTCAACGGCTTCCATATTGATTCGCTTTGCCCAAAATCAAGCACCATCTTTGGTGATTGCCGCTGCACGACTAACGATTGCTTCCTTATTGTTGGCTCCTTGGGGATTACGTGCCGCCAATCGAGAAGAAATCAGAGTGCTCGGCAGAAAAAGAATTGGTTTGGCCGTCCTCTCAGGTTTATTTCTGGCTGTGCATTTTGCAGCCTGGATTACCTCGTTGGAACATACAAGTGTTGCCAGCTCGGTGGTGTTGGTTACGACAACCCCTCTTTGGGTGGCTTTGTTATCTCCCATTGTGCTAAAAGAAACCTTAAAACCAGGGGTATGGGTGGGTATGCTGCTAGCTTTGGCTGGTGGCGTGATCATTGCGCTGACCAATTCTTGTGAAATTGGTTTGACGGGGATCCGCTGTCCTGCGTTTGGAGAATTTTTCCGTGGAAAAGCAATGTACGGAAATTTTCTGGCTCTGATAGGGGCATTAATGGCTTCAGGATACATCCTGGCAGGCCGCCAAATTCGCCCGGCATTATCACTTGTTTCTTATACCTTTTTGGTTTATGGAACTGCTTCCATTCTTTTGTTGGTTTTTGTTTTTATCAGCGGGCAGTCTTTTGTTGGGTATTCTCCGATGACTTATTTTTGGTTTGCCGCCCTGGCTGTTGTACCTCAATTATTAGGCCATTCCTCTTTTAATTATGCCTTGCGGTATGTCCCCGCAGCTTTTGTCTCTGTGGCTTTATTAGGTGAACCTGTTGGGTCGATCATTCTAGCTTTCATCTTTTTGAAAGAATTTCCAGCAGAGCAAGAATTGGCTGGGGGTGTGTTGATCCTGCTGGGAATTTATTTGGTGACGAGGGCAACCAGCGGAAAATCCTCGTCAGAATAAAAAAGCCCCCGCTTGTTGGCGAGGGCATGGAAAGGTCAGATCATTTAGAGGAAGTAGGGTGGTTTATCACCGCTATCAACCGATTCTTCTTGCTCAATTTCCATCCGGGCATACAGGAAATTCGATTCGCGAATGCGTTGGCTTAGCCAACCATTCATGGAATCCGGGTGCATGCGCCAGGTCCAGTTGCCGCTGGCTTTTCCAGGGAAATTCATTCGCGCAGAAGTATCCAGTGAGAGGAAATCTTGCATTGGCGCGAGGGCAAATACTGCAACAGAAGACCAAACCGCTCGAATCATATCCCAGGAAATATCATCACCGGAACGAGCGAGGTATCGGCGAACCAGGTCTCTTTCTTTTTCAGGTGCCGCATGATACCATCCGCGGGCAGTGTCATTATCATGCGTACCCGTATATGCCACGCAGTTAACCGGATAATTGTGCGGCAAGAATGGATCAAGCGGATCACTGCTAAAAGCAAATTGGAAAATCTTCATACCGGGTAGAGCAAACTGTTCGCGCAGCGCAATAACATCCGGTGTAATTTCCCCAAGGTCTTCAGCAATAATTGGCAAATCTCCTAAAGCATCTCGAACCGTTTCAAATAAATCTCCACCAGGACCAGGCACCCAGCGGCCTTTTTCAGCGGTTGTGCTGCCGTAGGGCACTTCCCAATACCCGGCAAATCCACGGAAATGATCCAGGCGAATAATATCAATTAATTGCAAAGTTGCTTTTAACCGGCTAATCCACCAGGAATATTTTTGCTTTTTATGTTCTTCCCAGTTGTACAGGGGATTTCCCCACAATTGTCCGGTGGGAGAAAAATAATCTGGTGGTACGCCTGCCACCACAGTGGGCTTACCGGTTTTATCCATGTAAAACAGCTCAGGGTGAGACCAGGCATCTGAACTGTCATAAGCCACAAAAATTGGGATATCCCCAATAATCTGGATCCCGCGGCTGTGAACATAATTCCTTAATGCATTCCATTGGCGGAAGAAAAGGAATTGACGGAAGGTGTGCCGCTCGATCCGGTCGCTATCATTCTTTTTAAAGCTATTTAAAGCCGTAGTTTTCCGTTGGCGCAGCGCTTCAGGCCAATTTTCCCAAGAAACTCCACCGTACGACTCTTTTATAGCCATGAATAGCGCAAAATCGTCTAACCAGTAGGCTTGATCGGCTTTGAACTGCATATATTCTTTGGAAATGGCTTCGGGAGCGGAGTCCTTGAAATGACTGTATGCTCGATCCAGGATGGTTAATTTCCATTGAATAACATTTCCAAAATCAACGTGATCGTTAGGAAATTCTGGCCGATCTGCTAAATCCACCCGGTTGATCAGACCGTCTCCCAGCAAAAGCGCTGGGCTAACCAGGTATGGATTTCCGGCAAAAGCAGAAAAGCACTGGTAAGGGGAATCACCGTACCCGGTTGGGCCTAATGGAAGGACTTGCCATAATTTACAGCCTGTTTCAGCCAAAAAGTCAATAAAGCGATATGCTTCCGGTCCAAGATCGCCAATACCGTCTGGACCAGGTAAGCTGGTTGGGTGAAGAATAATTCCTGAAGCACGTTCAAATTTCATAGGGCAATCTCCGGGTTTGAACAAACCCTCCTTGTTTTATTAATTTATCGGTGTAATCCGATAATATCACATCCGTTCCGATTGTTCCACCGGGCTCTAAAACTAATCCTTCCGGCACAAGCGAATTGCGGCCAATCATGGCGACAGACAATTCATCTAATATGCCGCCAATTTGGGTTCCGGACCCAACCTTTACCCGCTTATCCAGAATAGACCGCTGAACGGAACAGTTTTCCCCGAGGTATGTGTCTGTGAGGATGATCGACTCGCGGACGATCGTTCCAGCCCGGACGGTTACACCGGGGGACAAAATACTTTTGATCACCTCCGCGCCTGGTTCGATATGGCAGCCATCACAAATCAGGCTGTCTTCCACGTGAGCGCCTCGTTCAATTCTGGCTGGCGGACGTTCTTCTGTGCGGGTGTGAATAACCCAGTTTGGATTGTAAAGATCATAGGAAGGTGGCGTGGATAATAAGTCCATATGCGCCTGCCAATAGGATGAGACTGTACCTACATCCACCCAATATCCATCGTATGGGTAGGTAAATACTTTGTGCCCGGTTTGGACTAAGGTTGGCAGAATATTTTTCCCAAAATCGTGGGCAGATTCCTGGCGAAGATGATCTTCCCATAAAGCCTCGTTCAGGGTTTTTAAATCAAATAAATAGATACCCATGTTGGCCAGGTTGGAGGGCGGGTTTGCCGGCTTTTCTACAAATGAAGTTACCTCGTTGTGATCACCTACTCCAACGATTCCAAAACGAGAAGCTTCTTCCATGGGAACGCGGATGGTAGCTACGGTGACTTCTGCCCCTGTTTCCAGGTGATTTTTCACCATTGCATCAAAATCCATCGAGTAAACATGGTCACCGGAAAGGATTAATACCAGGTCGGGATTGCCGCGTTTGATAAAACTAAAGTTTTGTTGGACGGCATCGGCAGTGCCCACAAACCAGTTTGAGCCGTGAGCCCGGTATGGGGTATACATGCGCACACCACCCGTAAAGTCACGGTTCAAATCCCACGGACCACCCGCACCGATATGTTCGATCAATGAGTGCGGACGGTATTGTGCAACGATCATAACATCGAAAATGTTTGAATTCACGCAATTGGATAAAGGAAAGTCGATAATCCGGTATTTCCCAGCAAATGGGACTGCAGGCTTGGTGCGTTTTGCAGTTAAAACGCTTAAACGAGTGCCTTCTCCACCGGCTAAAATAATTGCACGGATTTTCATAAGATATTCTCCACTAATCCAGAATAAAGATTGGCATATTCTTGGGCTGATTTTTCCCAGGAAAAATCTTTTGCCATTCCACGGAGCTGGATTTGCTGCCAGCTCTTCCGGTCAGGAAAAACGAATAAGGAACGTTGTAGTGCGCTCACAAAGGAGGATGCAGATGCTTCCTCGAATAGAAAACCAGTTGTGTTTTGCAGCGTTGGGTCATCTACGATTGTGTCTTTGAGACCTCCAGTAGCGCGGGCTAAAGGAACACAACCGTAGCGCATGGCAATCATTTGGGCAAGGCCACAGGGTTCGTAGCGCGAGGGCATTAGTAGAATATCCCCGCCGGCATACATACGCCGGGATAGGCGCGTGTCAAAGCGGATAGCTGCTCGTACCCGATTGGGATATTCAGACTCCAGGCTGCGGCATGCGCTTTCCAGTAATGGGTCACCCGTCCCAAGTAAAATAACCTGCCAGTTCAGATCAGAGGCAGCCCGCAGCCCCTCGATAGCGATATCGATGCCTTTTTGCTGGTCCATACGGTTGATCATAATCAACAAAGGCACATCTGGTGCGGCGGGCAGGTTGAATTCTTGCTGGAGTGCGATTTTATTATCCAATCGTTTATCCAGAGATGCTGAATCGAAAGAAACCGGAATCGACTGGTCCGTGGCGGGATCCCAGCTGTCCATATCCAGGCCGTTTAAGATACCCGATAAATCCGATTTGCGCGTAGCCAAAAAATCTTGCAGTCCACACCCAAATTCAGGGGTTAAGATTTCATCTGCATAACCTGGAGATACTGCAACAACTTTATCGGCGGCCAACATACCCAGCGGTAGCGGGAAAAGGGTGCCCCAATAGGGTACGCGGGGGTCTTTGGTGCGCGGCACGCCAAAACGGATCATGGCTTCTTCAGCATCAGCTCCCATGAAAGGCAGGTTGTGAATCGTTATGATCGATTTCATCTTGCCAAACATGGGTTCGCGTTTGGCTCTCTGGCGCATCATGTAGATTGCTGCGGCGGTATGCCAATCGTTCGCATGAATGATGTCCGGCGTCCAATCCAGGTGGCGTAACATTTCTAATACTGCCATCGAGAAAAAGACGTACTTTATTCCATCAGCCAAATGGTCCGGTGAATAGACGGGAATATCTGGTGGAATGGGAGGACCTTCAATGAGATAAACCGGAAGCTTATCCACGGTTGTCAAGAAAGCTTTTGCCGGCAGCGGATCTCCAGGGTGGGCGACCAAAAATGAAGCGACAAATTTGGGGTCCTGAATCTTTTTGGTAATTTCGTAGTGAAATGGTAAGACCAGACGAACATCCAAATTGATCTGATCCGGGTGATCTTCGGCCAGTGTTCTTAAGGCAGGGGGCAAAGAACCGGCCACATCCCCCAGACCGCCGACCTTTACGAGTGGAGCGGCCTCTGACGCTAAAAATAATACACGGATGGTCTGCTTCTCTGTGTCTGTGGACACGGTTCTCCTCCTTGTTATCAACCCCAATATTGAAGGCAAAACATTCGAATTATTTCACCATTTCAATGTAATCTTCTGTGGTAGTTTCTTCCGGTGATGCACCGAGCATTTTCATCAACTCAATAACCAGGCGTGATTTATTCTCAGCATCTTTTCGGCTCCAGGTACGGCTCTTAATCTCTAAGAAGGTTCCCAGGGCCGGTTTGGTCATATGGTCGATGTTTATAAAGAATTCAGTATCATTGTACCGCACAAGGAAGCGCTGGCGGTCTTTGTCGATTTCGAATTCGTGATCTGGTTTGAAATATTCACGATAAAATCGCAAACTTTGCGTAGCATTTGCCAGGAATCGGCTGCGAGAAAGCAACACTTTTTGGGGGAAATGATGTTCGCGGGCTTCACCAATCAGGGTCAAACGGGAGCGAACGCGCTCAATGGTGCCATTTTCACGAACAAAGTGATCTTCACGGAAACGCAGCCGGCCTTCGTTTGGATCAGTAAAGAAGAAATAGGTGTCGTATTCGCGGTAATGACGTTTGCGAAGGACTTGAATTTCAGGGTTCTTCATAGCTTCAAACACCAGGGATGGATCTTTCACCGGTACTTTGGCCTGAATTTCAAAGCTCTCTTCTTCTTCGGTTTCTTCACCAAGGGCGAGCAGTTTCGATAGAAGGGATTTTTCACGCAGGGATAAAAACACATCGATTGTGCGTGCATATTCCTGCCCCGCCTGGAGCAGTTCTTGCTCGTTGATAGTTAATAAAACCTGGTCGCGCATCAACCAGTTCCCATTAACCATCACATCTTTTACATCAGTAGATTTAGCTGCATAGACGATTTGAGCGTATACCCCTTGAATATCTCTGCGGAAACGCGGTGCATTGTGGATGGGGGAAGTGTCAATCAGGATAATATCCGCGCGTTTACCGGGTTCGATGGAACCGACCAGGTTGCTCATATGAACCGCTTTTGCACCTACCCTTGTGGCCATTTCTAAAACTTTCCGTGCGGGTAGGGCGGTGGGATCGCCAGTTGAACCTTTCGCCAGGAAGGATGCTAAGCGCATCTCCTCAAACATATCCAGGTCATTGTTTGAAGCGGGACCGTCTGTGCCAATACCAACATTTAGCCCAATTTCCAGCATTTTTTTGATGGGAGCAATTCCGGATGCCAATTTCATATTAGAAGATGGGTTGTGAGCCACACCGGTATTGTAATGTTTAAATGTGCGCATTTCACCTTCGTCAATATGGACGCAGTGCGCAGCGATTACCCTCGCATCCAGCAAATCGAGTTTTTTGATATACGGCACAACGGGCATACCCTGTTCGCTGCGCATATTCTCAACTTCTTGTGCTGTTTCGGAGATATGAATGTGCAGCGGCACATCAAATTCTTTGGCTAACGCGGTGCAGGCTTCTAAAATTTCTGAGGTGCAGGTGTATGGTGCGTGTGGAGCAATGGCCGGAACAATGAGAGGATGGTTTTTCCATTTTTTGATAAATTCACGGGCATAGGATAACGATTCTTCAAACGATTGCGCATCCGGGGTGGGGAATTTTAAAACGCTTTCTCCACAAATACCGCGCATGCCCACATCCGCAGTGGCCTGGGCAATATCATCCTCAAAATAGTACATATCTGCAAAAGTTGTTATGCCGTTGCGGATCATTTCGGCACATGCCAGCTTTGTGCCTAATCGGACGAATTCTGGGGAGACAAATTCACGTTCAACCGGCATCATATACCCTAACAGCCAGACATCCAGCCGGAGATCATCAGCCAACCCGCGCAGCAGCGTCATAGGAACGTGAGTGTGCGCATTAATCATCCCCGGCATGAGAACTTTGCCGCCGCAATCTACGGTTTGTTCGCCAACGTACCGGGCGCAAATCTCTTTTTCAGGACCAACATCGAGAATTGAATCACCTTGTACAGCAACAGCACCAGGTTCGTACAAATTAAATTGCTCATCCATGGTTAAAACAATTGCGTTTTTCAATAATACGGAAACAGTTTTCATGCGTATTCTCCTCTCTGATGTTTGGTCAATATAAGGGCTACTTTAGGTGCCGGCGAATAAAATCTAAAGTCAGGTTGATTGCCCAGGATATTCCCATCGCTGGCGGGCCGCCATATGAGCGGATTGTTTCATATACTTTTTCGGGTGTCATCATCAAAATATTGAGCGTTTGTTGAACAGGGTCGGGTTGAAGGCTTGCGCCAATAACAAACTGCAAATTTTCCGCTTTGGCTAATGCAGTAACCTGATCTCGTAATTCTTCCAATGAGCAGGCTTCGACTTGAAGGGTTGGCTTGTTGTGATGCAAACCTTGATGGAATACCTGGTGTAATTGTCCTTGAAACCCACACTCAACGATCCCGTATGGCAGATTTTGGCCTGAGAGATGTTTTTGGACAATGCCTGCCAGGGTATCCTGGTTGACTCCCCAAATGGCATCTCCAACTCGTTCTCGAATTTTTGCCGCCATTTCTTCGATCATTTGGTCGGCTTCTTCTACGGATTTTGCTTTGGCTGTGATGCGAATATCTACCTGGCCTGCGTGTGCCAGTAAACCAACCGTCGGATTGTGTACTGTTTCTAAATCGCCAATCCATTCATCAATTTGCGATTCACCAACTCCACCCGTGTGCAATACATATGCTTTTATTGTACCTGCAATATCAAAACGCTTCTTAAGAAATGGCAGTACATGATTTTGAACCAGGTATTCCATTTCTCGTGGAACACCTGGCAAGCTGATCACTACTTTTTCACCGGTATCTACCAGGAATGCCGGGGCAGTTCCCACGGCATTCTCAATTGGCACGGCACATTTTGGGATGTAGGCCTGACGTTTATTATTTTCGGTTGCCTGCCGGTTATATCGTTTGAAGCGATTTTGAATTTGATCCCATAGTTCCGGTATAAAATCCAATGCTGTATTCATCGCCAGGGCAACTGCCTGGCGCGTGGGATCATCAACGGTTGGCCCTAGCCCTCCGGTTGTAATTACGATCTGGCAGCGTTCCAAGGATTCTTGAATTACGCGTGAGATGCGTTCTGCGTTATCGCCGATTAATGTGGCACGGTACATATCAATGCCGATTTCACGTAATTGGCGAGCTAAATAACTGGTGTTGGTGTCTTGAATTTCGCCGAGCAATAATTCTGTGCCGATGGCTATGATTTCGGCTGTTGGCATTCATCGTCTCCTGTTCACTCAGGTTGATGTCTCATTATAAAATGTTCCCCATCGAACTGGTAGAGGGCAAGTTGTACTTTGCCGCACCAACCCGATAAAGCACATGCAAATTCACTGGTTAAACCCTGTGAGCGGGTCTCTGAGAGGGTATTAAGGTATTTTCCCCGCGGTAGCCACCATTGGGTTCTATCCGCTCTGCCTGAGGTTCTGAGGGCTGATATTACCCATTCCGCAGCATCATATGCCTGATAAGTATCTGCATATTGTATTGGGTGATAGAACTGTTTTTCAAATTTTTGGTTGATTTGTTCTTGATTGCTTTTTACGGGAACTGGACCTATCCAGTATAAATCGCCATTCTTATCTACCGGATTTCCCGGTGACTGGAGATAAGGATCGTAAATTATGAGCGTCTTTGCAGAAGATTGCGAGACTTTATCTAGTGGAATGGCCGTGGTATCTACGATCCATAAATCAAGGGTTGTTTGATTTTGTATTGTCTCAAAACTCCTGACCTGATCGATTGTTTGGAATGTGCAGCTTGAAGATTGGTTTGAAAATTCTTCACAAATTGCGCTGCTCACCAGGGCTGAATAGGGGAGTTTGTCTGCATAAATATTAATATTTTTATGTTCGGTCAAACTACTCAGGATGGATTGGATTTGTCTGGCAATCAGCATCGGGTCTTGCCGCAGGGTGTAAACTCCATTTGCAGGTGAGGCTGTATTAACGCTCGAATTCGTCATTACAGGAACAAGCGCATCCGTTATGATTTTTAAATTATTCAACTCATTGGGAACACAGGAAAAATCAAATATAAATAGAATTTGTGGTTCTGTGAGCAGTTCTCCCAGTATTTGTTGGTGTTTCAATTCACTTCCAAATGTATCAATCTGGATATATTCCAGCGAATGGCCGGATATCGATTTTTGTTGTTTAATTGACATCTGTACGGCTTTAGCGCTCTCAATTGCTTGCGGGCAGTAGCGGTCTCCGCTAAATGGCAAGACGGCGGCTATTTTGATAGACTGGCCTTTTTTAAAATTGATGCAGCCTGCTGGGTCAGTGCATTCAATTTGTGGTTGACACCCTTTTAGCAGAAACCCGCAAAAAACAAGTATTCCTAAACCAATTATCTGAATATACAATACGCCAATTTTTCTCAGGGTGAACCGCATCATTATAAAATTAGCTTTCTAGCGAATGATCTGTGGTATCAGGGGTTCAAGTCCGGTTTGTTTGCAAAAAGAATCGCCTGGCGAAAGCGCAGCCCGGAGTTTCGGATTTTCTGGGCCAGGTCAACGGAAAGATTATACATGACCCTGTACCCTAGTTCTGGGTGGGTGTCAAACAAAGAAATTAATTCAACACGAGAAATTTTTAATACAGTTGTACCTGGATCTGCTGCCCGGATAGATGCAGAGCGCATTCCCTGGTCAACCAATGCGATTTCTCCAAAGCATTGTCCGCTATACAGCGCAGCGATCGTCACTGGTTGAAATTCATCCAGAAGATTTGGAGCAACTGTATCCGGATTGACCAGCACTTCAACTTTTCCCGCATAGACCAGATACAGGTCGGTATCCGGCGCACTTTCTGACAGGATCAGTTCACCTGGAGAAAATATTTTTTCCTGGCAAATTGACTCGATCCAGGCTAATTGTTGCAGGGTTACCCCATAAAATAAATCTGTGTCCTGGAGAAACTGGATATACTTTCCCATGGCGACCTCACTGCATTCTTCAGTCAAATTGCCGATCCTTTCCATCGTTATCAAGAGTTTAGCATAATTTTGTGATATCATCTTTGCGATCTTTATGGTTTAATTTTCAATAGTTGTTTTTATGAAAACGTCGCGCCAACGAACCGGTTCTTGGGGAGAAGCAGTTGCTAGTGACTTCCTGGCTGCTCAAGGTTTTGTTATCCTGGGGAAAAATGTACGCACGCCTTATGGAGAATTAGATCTTGTGGCACAAAAAGGGAGGTTAATCATTTTCGTTGAGGTGAAAACTCGCCGAAATGATCATTATGGTATGCCCGAAGAATCGGTTACTTTCAAAAAGCAGGCTCACCTGCGGGATGCCGCTGAGGCCTATCTTTTGGATCATCCTGAATTGGATGATGATTGGCGTATTGATGTTATTGCTATTCGGAAGAAATCCAACCAGGAAGTTCCAGAAATTATTTGGTTTGAAAATGCACTGGCGTGAAATTCCATCCCCTTTGATTGTTATTGTTGGACCGACCGCGGTTGGTAAAACCGAGTTATCCATCCGTTTGGCCGAAAAGGTTGGAGGTGAGATCGTCTCGGTCGATTCGCGTTACTTCTATCGTGGGATGGATGTTGGTACAGCCAAGCCAACTCCTGAAGAAATGGCGCGTGTACCACATCATCTGATTGATGTGGCTAATCCTGACGAAGTATGGAGCCTGGCATTATTTAAGCAGGCAGCGCGCGAGGCGATAGAATTGATCCACCAGCGGGGCAATCTGCCGTTTTTGGTGGGGGGGACCGGACAATATGTGCAGGCTGTGATTGAAGACTGGCAAATTCCAGAGCAGGCTCCTGATCCCCGCTTACGGACTATCTTAACTCAATGGGCGGATGAGATTGGTCCAGATGCTTTACACGCAAAATTAGCCTTGATAGACCCGGCTGCCGCGCAAAAAATTATGGCGAGTAACGTTCGGAGGACCATCCGGGCGTTTGAGGTGTTTTTTCACACTGGTAAGCGGTTTTCTGAACAGAGCCAGCGGCATGGATCGCCGTATTCACTGTTAAAAATTGGTTTAAAACGTCCCCGTTCCGAGTTGTATGAACGGATTGACTTGCGCATTGAGCAAATGTTTGAGGTGGGTTTCCTTCAAGAAGTTGAGGGGCTGCTCAAGCAGGGGTACGATCCAGACCTGCCTTCTTTATCTGCCATTGGGTATCGTGAAGCCATTGCATTTCTTCAAGGAAAGATATCTTTGGAAGAAGCCAAAATGCTAATGAAGCGGATTACTCGCCAGTTTGTTCGCCGCCAATCCAATTGGTTTAAAGAAAGTGACGAAACAATTCACTGGTTTGATATGCAAATTAATCCAGAACAAGCGATCCTGGATTTGATTAATTCCGATAATGGGTGGATATTGCCAGAACGTTCTGTTGAATAATTTGATAAAATAAATCCAAATTTATTCGATAGGAAAATCCTTTATGGAAAAACCCTGGCAAAAATTCTATGACATGGGGGTTCCCCATTCGCTCGTTTATCCCAAGCTGCCTGTTTTTGAGTATTTGACCCGGTCTGCGCAGCGATTTCCAGACCAACCCTGCACAATATTTCGCGATCAAGTGATTACTTATGCGGAAATGGACCGGTTGTCTGATGTGTTTGCGGCTGGTTTAGCATCGATAGGAGTAAAGAAGGGGGATCGTATAGGGGTATTGCTTCCGAACTTGCCACAATTTGTGCTTGTGTTTTACGGCATTTTAAAAGCTGGCGGCATTGTGGTCGCGATGAATCCGCAATATAAAAAACGTGAACTACTTTACCAGATTCAAGATTCAGATGTGCGGGTGTTGATCAGCTTAAATGACCAGATGGAAATGATCCAGGAAATCCGCAAGCAAGCCAGCCTATCTTCTGTCATTCTGACAAATCCTGATGATGCGTTTGATATGGTTGATTCTGTCCTGAACACAGGTTTAAATCTTTCAAATATATTGCCTGATAGTGAGGATTACTGGCTATTAACTTTTTTGGCGCAGTCCAAAGATCTTAAAGTGGATCGGAATTTAATAACAGCCAACGATCCAGCCATTTTTCAATACAGCGGCGGCACCACCGGAACGCCCAAAGCCGCTATTGGTACACATTACAATTTGGTTGCTAACACACTTCAATTTCGGTCCTGGTTAATTGGCCTTGAAGACGGAAAGGAAGTGGTTTTGGCTGCCATACCGTTGTTTCATGTGTATGGAATGGTCATTGCGATGGGGGTTGGAGTTGTCCTGGGTGCAAGCATGGTGATTATCCAAAATCCGCGCAATATTGACGACATTTTGCATAATATTCAAAAATATAAAGCCACTTTATTTCCAGGTGTGCCTAATTTGTATCAGGCAATCAATCAGAATCCGGGTGTATTGGCGGGAGAGATTAATCTTCGATCGATCAAGGCTTGCATTTCTGGTTCTGCGCCATTATTGCTAGAGACAAAAACAACCTTTGAACGTTTAACGGGCGGAAAATTAATGGAAGGATATGGATTATCCGAAGCACCCACCGCCACTCACTGTAATCCAATGTTTGGGGAGAATCGCAGTGGATCGATTGGCCTGCCGTTGCCGGATGTTGAATGCAAAATTGTTGATTTGGAAACGGGAAAACAAATTCTACCGGCTGGTGAAATCGGTGAACTTATCATTAAAGGACCACAGGTGATGCAAGGGTATCATCATCGGGATGATGAAACGAAGATCACCCTGGTTGACGGCTGGTTATACACGGGTGATATTGCGAAAATGGACACCGATGGTTTCTTTTACATCGTTGACCGAAAAAAGGAGTTAATAAAAATTGGAGGATTTCAGGTTTGGCCGAGGGAAATTGAAGAGGTGATCGCAATGCATCCGGCGGTAAAAGAGGTTGCCGCGGCTGGTGTTCCGCACCCAGAGAAGGTTGAAATCGTAAAAACGTGGGTGGTCACAAAACCCAATCACTTCTTGACAGAAGAAGAGGTGAGAATCTGGTGCGGCCAGCATTTAGCCCGGTACAAAGTGCCATCTGAGGTGGAATTTCGCACGGAGCTACCACGCACCTATGTTGGAAAACTATTACGCCGCGAATTAATTCGTGAACATATCGAGAAGAAATAATAAAAAATCCCCCGCACATGACTGGCGGGGGATTTTCCTAAACTAGTTCAGACTTGCTAACATCGGAACGCCGCTTTTCTTTGGCTGTGGAGGTGGGAACAATTCTTCAAATTCCTCTTTGGATAAAGTTTCAACCTCGAGCAATTTATTTGCCACAGCATCCAAACGATCGCGGTATTGGTTCAAGATTTCACGGGCTTTGTCGTAGGCATCGCGAACCAATTGACGAACTTCCTTATCAATTTGTTCTGCCACAGCTTCTGAGTAATCCCGCTGTTCCGAAATTTCACGCCCCAAGAAGATTAATTCTTCTTTCTGACCATAAACCATGGGACCCATCGCATGGCTCATGCCCAGACGAGTAACCATCGTGCGGGCCAGCTGCGTAACGCGTTCAATGTCATTGCCGGCGCCGGAAGTAATATCGTCAAACACGATCTCTTCTGCTGCACGACCGCCCAACAAACCAATCATCTCAGCAATCAGTTTCTTGCGGGGCATCAAAGTGCGGTCTTCTGAGGGTAAGGCCAGGGTGTAACCAGCTGCCATACCGCGGGCAATGATCGAAACCTTTTGGACAGGATCTGCTTCGGGTAAGGCGTTCATCACCACTGCGTGTCCGGCTTCGTGGTAGGCAACAATGCGTTTTTCATCCTGGCTGATCAGGCGGCTCTTGCGTTCTGGGCCAGCGATAACCCGTTCGATTGCTTCCTCAAACTCACTTTGTGAAATATTTTTGCGGTTCCGGCGGGCAGCTAAAATGGCAGCTTCATTGACCAGGTTTTCCAGGTCCGCACCGACAAAACCAGGGGTTGAACGAGCCAATACGCTCAAATCAATGGCAGTATCTAATGGTTTGCCTTTGACATGAACTTTAAGAATGGCTTCGCGGCCTTTTACATCCGGCCGGTCTAACACGACACGGCGGTCAAAACGGCCTGGGCGCAATAAAGCGGGATCCAGAATGTCAGGCCGGTTGGTTGCTGCCATGATGATGATATTCGTATCTGTGTCGAACCCGTCCATTTCAACCAGCATCTGGTTGAGGGTTTGTTCGCGCTCATCGTGACTTCCGCCCAGACCAGCGCCGCGCTGGCGGCCAACTGCATCAATTTCATCAACAAAGACGATGCAGGGTGAGTGTCGTTTGGCCTGATCAAACAGATCGCGGACGCGGCTCGCACCTACGCCAACGAACATTTCCACAAATTCGGAGCCGGAGATGGAGAAGAATGGTACGCCTGCCTCTCCAGATACGGCTTTGGCCAACAAGGTTTTACCCGTTCCAGGAGGGCCAACCAGCAAAACACCCTTGGGGATGCGTGCGCCGAGTGCAATGAATTTCTGCGGTTCACGCAGGAACTCAACTACTTCCTTCAACTCTTCTTTGGCTTCTTCTACACCAGCAACATCAACGAAAGTTACCGTTGGGTGGTCACTGGTAAACATCCGCGCTCTTGATTTTCCAAAGGACATGGCTGCATTGTTGCTGCCTTGGGCTTGCCGGAAAATAAAGAAGAATGCGCCAATCAGAATGATGAATGGCAAAATGTACCCTAGTGCCGTAATAACACCTAACCAGGCGCTGGGTGCCTTGATGATGACGTTGATATTATTTGGGTGTAACTGCTCTTCTGTGACACCCAATGCTAACAACTGTTCGACTAAAGTAGCCGATGATTCTTTGGTAGATACCGCCTCAGTCAAATTTTCCCGGTAGGTGATTTGTAGCCGGTCTTCATTCTCTTCAATCTTGGAGACTTTCCCGTTTTTAATATCTTCTGCCAGTTGATTGATGGAGACTTCAGTGGTATTACCTCTTTGGCTGAATTGATAAACAACCATCGCAATGATTGCTACAAACAGCAGCAAATAGATAATATAAGATTGGTTGCGTGAACTCACAACTACCTCCCATTCAAGGTGCAAAAACCCATAAGGGTTGGTCTATCTTTACGTATAAGAGATTATACCAATCTACTGGTTCACCTGCCAGTAAATGGATAAGGATTGTAGTGAATCTTATAAAACTCTTATGTTGACGGCAGCTTGAGCATCTTCTATACTATTTTCAGTGTCATCTATCATTCGCGGCTGTATGCACCAGTGGAGGGAATATGGAATTGGACCAGCGAATTACGCCCGAAAATAGCGATCCTGCGGAGGAAGCAACCCCAGAAACCTTTGAACAAGAACAAGACCGGCCAATGCGGGCTGCATCTCCGGTCTTAACTGATCAAGAGGTATTAACTGAACCTGAAAATAATTCCGCCAATGAACCGGAACTGCCTCTTCCGGTGATTATGCCAAAAGAAATGACCATGGAAGATATTTTTTATGGAGTAAAGCGATTTGAGAAATTCCGCGACCGTTCTGACCAGGCAAATCGCAATATTCGTAATCTGGTCAATCAAATTTCCCTGGCTGCCACATTGATGGAGAAAGTGGAAAAGGCACGGAATTTATTGGTTGAAGGAAAACAGAATTATGAAGAAGCTGACCGGTTGTTAAGCGAAGTGGAATACCGTATAGAGTATATCCAGCGGGTAAAGCAGGCATCTCGAAAGGTTGGTCCAATCTTATTTGCGTATGAATTGGTTCTGTTTTTCCTGCTTGCAGCTGGTTTTTATGCGCTCAATATCCATGAATCTTTGGCGGTCTTCCGTGAGGCGATCATTTTTAATACTGTGGATTTCGTCCAATTCTTAAACAGTCTCATCTGGGGCAGCCTGGGAGGAATTGTTGGGGCGTTATTTGCGTTATGGAAACATATCGCCAGTGACCAGGATTTTGATCCACAATATTCATTATGGTATATCACTACCCCAATATTGGGTATTGGACTAGGGGCTTTTGTTTTCCTGGTTGTGCAGGCCGGATTTTTCTCCCTGACAGCAGGCGGTGAAGGCGGTGAGATTATCCGTTCTGCGCTCATTATTTATGTTTTGGCCTGGATTTGTGGATTTAAGCAGAATGTGGTGTATGAAATTGTGCGCCGCATACTGGATGTGTTCCGTGTCAACACAGAAGATCAAAAGAAAACTCCGGCTGCACCAGTTGAAGCACAGCCGGAGTCATAAGTCAGTATTTGCGACTTAGCTTGGATGGATTGCGTTCCAACCTTGCCGTACATGGTTGCGGTCATGTGTGGCGATGATTCCGATCAATTCTCTGAGAGTCGTCGGGCCAAAAATTGCATGACGGGCAGGTTTTTGCCAATCTTGTTCGGTAAATGCTTCTAATTTGTTCAGAATAGTTGTGCGAATATTGGTAAATTCATCCATCGCGCATTTCCCATTTTCTGCCAGGTAATTCCGCGTAATTGCCCATTGATCCGTATCTGTGCCCGCAATGAACGGATTCATTCCAGTGTTTACGCTTTCAATCCGTGGCAGGTTCACTTCTTGATCTACATCCCGCAAGTGGCAAACGATTTCTGTAAAACTCCACTCACCTGGTTTGGGTTGAATCGTCCAGGAGCCTTGTTGATTGTTTTTCCCAAATTCAATTAATGCAGCCGGTGTTGATTTTAGCGAGGAAATTATTGAGATGGGTTGATCAAAATCTGGGCAATATTCTGCCTGCTCAATCTGATCTAGCCAGGATCGAATTTGATCAAATGAACCGCTTTTGCTAAAAGGGGTAGTTGGGAATGAAGGATCTTCCGGTCGATTGCCAACCATAAATGTTGGAATCCCCAGCATTTCAGCGGGTTGAATATCATCTTCCCAGCTGTTACCCACCATAACGACCGGACTTTCTGGCCAGCGCAAACGTGCTAATATCTCAGTAAAATACGCCGGATTGGGTTTACAAAAATGAGAATTTTCGTAAACGGTTACAAGGTCAAAAGGATACTGGTGGGTGGGTAAACCAGCCCAGGCTAATCTTTGATAAATGGCTGTCTGGGGAAATAGTGGGTTTGTGGCAACCACAACTTTCCAGCCTTTGCTGAATGCGTAATCTACTAAAGCCTGCGATTCTGGCTGGATGGTTGTAATTTGCCGAAGGGTTGGAAAAACGTTCTCGTAAAATGAACGGATTGTATCGCTTAGATCGGCTTTTGAAATTCCGATCCCTGGGTAAAATACCGTGTCAAAAGTCTCTTCCATGGTGTGAACAGGGGAGTTTTTGGACAACATGGCTTGAATCGCGGCGGACAACCATTTCACCATGATTTCGGGTGAAACAAATGGGGACAAATGGTGTGCCAGTGCTTTGGTGTACGCTTTTTCAAATATCCCCATGTCATTTTGTAAGAGCGTATCGTCCAAATCGAAGAGAACGGTCAGGGTCATTTTTCCTCCTCCATGAACACAGGCGGGAGCGGGTGACACTGTCCGCATCCTATTTCAGGTTCAGAAACCGGTTTTTGGCTTTTTGTGCAAAAAGCAGTAATACTAACTTTTCGTTTAATGAGAAAGACGCGTTTTACAGCGGCTTTGAGCACCATATTGGGGCAAGAGTTTGCCCGTTGAATTGAGGGCACAGGGCACGTTTTGCAGAGGTCTGGTGTCCAGTTTCCAGGGGGAGGGGCATCCCCGATCAAACGACATTCTTCAAGATTTCTGCCGCGGTAATAATCACCGTAAAAATATTGGCACTCAAAACCGGCTGGCGTTTTCATCTCACAATCCTTTCTTAAAAATCTGTCCCCGTGAAGGGGACAGGAATTTTTAAGTGAGTTTGAAAAACAGTGGTGCTGGATTACTGAACTCTGGTTACGTATTCCCCTGTACGGGTATCGATCCGGATGGTGTCCCCTTCTACTACGAAATTGGGTACCTGGACCTGAATACCGGTCTGTACGGTGACGTTTTTGGTAACACCAGTAGCCGTATCGCCGCGAACTGCGATTTCTGCATGGGTTACTTTCAAGTCAACTGTCGTGGGTAATTCGACATCGAGCGATTCTGAACCATAAAAAGTCAATTTCACTTCCATGTTTTCAGTCAAGAAACCAGCGGAGTCACCCAAAATTTTGATGCTGATGGGATACTGCTCAAAGGTTTCATTATCCATGAAATAATAAATCTCGCCATCATTATATAAATACTGCGCATTATGAAATTCCAGGCGAGCTTCTGGCACGCGGTCACCCGAGGAGAATGTCTTTTCCAATGTGGATCCGGTGCGAAGATTGCGAGCTTTAATACGGATGGTTGCATTACCGCGACCAGGTTTATGGTGGCTATATTCGAGTACTTTGAAAAGATTGCCATCCAGTTCGAAGGTTACACCTTTGCGAAGATCATTTACATCAATCATAAATTCCAGCCTTGTACTAAATTTCGTTGAATTTTCCGCAACTCGTGAGTTTTGATCTCCGTCGAGTTCCAAAATTCAAGCGTTGCGGAAGAGCCCTATAGAACAGGTGAATTATAGCAAAGGGTTTATTCTGTGGCAAGGCACAAACATTCAGCATATCGATAAAATTGCCCCCTCTCGAAGGAGAGGGGGCCCCAATTCAGTTTATTTGAGGATCGTGGACCTATCAATCTTAGCCAAGTTTCGGTTCAATCAAACCGTATGTTCCGTCTCGGCGAGTATAAAGCACATTCACAGTACTGGTATTTGCATTGTAAAAAACGAAGAAGTTTTCGTGTCCAAGCAATTTCATTTGTTCAACGGCCTCCTGCTCATCCATAGGGGCAAGGGAGAAGGATTTGCGCCGTGCAATAATCGCGATTTCATCCGCAATTTCTTCTGAAACTGGTGCATCTAAGGCAATTTCAGAAATTGGGGTGCCGTCACCACGGCCGCGGAAATGCTTCCCCTTATAACGAGAAATTTGGCGCTGCATTTTTTCAACAGCTTGATCGATCGCGGAGAAGATATCGTCTGCACGTTCTTCAACACGCAGGATAAATCCTTTACCGCGAAGTGTGATCTGGGCAACTTGCCGGTCTGCCGCACTGCGGGCAGACTTGACATAAGAAAGATCAATGCGGGTGTCGTCAACATCATTGATCAGCTTGCCCAGCTTTGAAACCTTCTTGTTCACGTATTCACTGATCCGGTCAGTGAGTTCCATATTACGGGTGAAGATTTCAACATTCAGGTCCATATCATCCTCCTTTAAAAATTTTTCATCTCAGGGATCTGGTTGGATATTGGCGGTAGTATGAAGTTGTACCTCCTATTCAGCTCGACCAAGTGTGAGCCCGTATATACTCCGGGCACCACTTTCCAGAAGTGCTTGAGCGCAGGCGTTCATGGTTGCACCAGTAGTTGCTACATCGTCAATGATCAAGATTGATTGATTTGTAACATCTTTACCCCTGGCTTGAAAAGCACCCTGTACATTGTTAAGACGCTCAACTGCCGATAATCCGACCTGAGAGTGGGTTTCCCGCACTCGCTGGATCGCCTGAGGTTTGAATGGTTTATTGTATGCGAAAGCAATAGGTCTTGCAAGTAGATTGGACTGGTTGTATCCACGCTCTTTTAATCGCTGAGGACTGAGCGGAACGGCCGTCACCACATCAAATTGCCAACCGAGTTTCGCAACCATATCAATCATGGGGACAGCCAACGCTTCCCCAAGACCAATATCATTCTGATATTTGAGGCGGTGAATTGCCTCACGTAATTGTCCCTTGAAGAGTCCGTAGGAACGAAGACCCTGAAAGGGTGGTGTTCTTTTAACGCATTTACGGCAAATTGTTTCAGGGCCGGCCCATGGCGCACCACATAATTGACAAACCCTGGATCCGATTTCGTTGATTTGATTTTGGCATTTTTCACACCATCTTTTTCCTGGCTGTCCACACCCCCCACATCGGGGCGGATACAACCAATCTAGAGCACACCATACAAAATGATATACCTGATAGGCCGGGGCATTACCCACGCCAGATGGCATAAATCAACTCCTATTGGAACATGCCTCCTAAAGCTGAATGAACCAATCTCAGCGCCGCAGGCGTGAGCAGAACGATTAAGAGAGAGGGGAATATCAACAAGCCCATTGGTATAAGCATCTTCAATGGTGCTTTGTGGGCTTCTTCTTCTGCAAGCTGGCGTCGTTTTACGCGCATTTGATCCGACTGAATGCGTAAAACTTTTGCCAGACTAACACCCAACTGCTCGCTTTGGATTACCGCAGCAACGAAGCTGGTCATTTCACCTAAACCGATGCGTTCCGACATATCACGCAGGGCATCACGCCGGATTTTTCCTAATTGAATTTCCTGGATGACTCGAGCAAAGGCAAAGGATAATTCAGTCTGCCATTTTTCGCTTACTTTTGCCATCGCAGCATCAAACCCCAAACCGGCTTCAACGCAGATGGTGAGTAAATCCAGTGCGTCTGGCATGGCTTTGCGGATTTCCTTTTGGCGTCGAGCAATTTTGCTGCCCAACCACAATTGTGGAAAATAAAATCCAAGGAATGCGAATCCAAGTGCAACCAGTAATACCCGGCTCAGCGGCCATTTGGTTGGGCCGAACCAAAAGACTACAACGATCACACCACCAAAAAAGACCGTCGCAAACAATTGAAGGGCCAGAATAACGGAAGGATCCCAGCGTGATGACATACCGGCCAACTCAATTTTTCGCGCAAGCGAATTCATTGCGTTTTGTGGTGTAAATTTTGTGGCCAGTTCTCCAAATTTTCGAGCGACCGGGAAGACAATACGCTCTGTAAATGGTTGGGACAATTCCAATTTGCGAAGGTCGATGGGTTCGCCTGTCTGGCTGAATTCTTCCAAACGTGCCTGGAGAGCCCGTTCGTTAGCCACTTGCGGATTGCGCAAGCCAATGATGGTTAAGGCGACTGCACCGCCGATAATGAGAGCTACAATACCAATGATTAATGCCATATTTCACCTCCAGCCTGAAGAATCAGACCTCGATGTCGGCCAGTCTGGTCATTGCAAAATAACCAGCGATGATTAAGATTGCTGCAACACCCAGGGCAATATATCCGCACGGAACATTTTCCGGTTGGAAGAAAGTCATCATATATTCTCGGTTGAGTAAATACAGGACACCAATTACAAACACGGGGAGCAGAGACAAGAACTTACCGGAATACATGGTTTGAGCGGTTAGAACGCGGATTTCACCTTTGATGCGGATACGCTCACGAATGGTAAATGAAATGGTATCCAAAATTTCAGCCAGGTTACCGCCGACTTCGCGCTGTACGTTGATCGCTGTAATTACCAGGTCAAGATCGTCACTGGGAATGCGGACCAGCAAATTTTGCATGGCCTTTTCCATAGAAACACCTAACTGCATTTCCTGGACAACACGGCGGAACTCATCGCAAATTGGAGCAGGCAATTCTTTGCTGACGGCTTCCATAGCCTGCATGGTTGAATAACCGGCTCGCAGACCGTTAACCATCAGATTTAACATATCAGGAAGCTGATCGTTAAATTTAATCAGGCGTTTACCCTGCTGGCGTTTGACGTAAGCACCGGGAATGAACAGACCGCCAATACCACCCAAAATACCTAACAGGATGGATCGCCCGCCGATGAACCATGCTATAGCCGCAACGACCACAGCAACCAAAATAACGATAAGAATATATTCGCCAGACTTTAATTTAATATCTGCGCGAGCAAGATTCTTTGAGAGCTGATCGCCATAGGATGATTTTTCAACCCGGCGGTTAAGCCATTCCGTTAAGGGGTTCGGACCTTTTTCACGGGCGGTACTGGATCCTTGAGTTTCTACATATCGTCCCAGGCGTTCCTCAACCATATTTCTTTCACTGGAGATCGATATGATGATCCCAATGATCAATACAATGAGCGCCAGACCGCCGCCTGCAAATAATATTAGTGATGGAGGTATATTCATACGCTTTTCACTCCAAGAACCGGATGAAGAAAATGCATCTTCACATGTGGCTCCTAACGACGGCGTTCGCCCATGCCCCACAATGAAGGTGGAAGATGAATTCCTGCCGCTTCGATTTTCTCGGTGAATTTTGGCCGCAGCCCGGTGGGGCGAAGACGACCGACTACCTTGCCATTCTCGTAGCCTGATTGTTCAAACACGTAGATATCTGTCATGGTGATTACATCACCTTCCATGCCGGAAATTTCGGTGATGTTGACAACTTTACGCGTACCGTCTCGCATACGATCTTGATGAACTACAAGATCAATTGCGGAGGAGACCTGTTCGCGAATGGCACGAATGGGTAAGTCCATTCCAGCCATCATGGTCATGGTTTCAAGACGTGCCAGTGTATCACGCGGACTGTTCGAGTGCGCTGTGGTCATTGAACCATCATGACCGGTGTTCATTGCCTGGAGCATGTCCAGGGCTGCATCATCACGAATTTCACCAACGATGATCCGGTCAGGACGCATACGCAGTGCATTAATCACGAGCTGGCGAATGGTTATTTCGCCGCGACCTTCAATATTGGGTGGGCGTGATTCCAGCGTAACCACATGTTCCTGGCGAAGCTGAAGTTCAGCCGCGTTTTCGATTGTTACGATGCGTTCATCTGAAGGAATGTAACCGGAGAGAACGTTCAGCAAGGTGGTTTTTCCGGAACCAGTACCGCCTGAGATCACAATATTTAGGCGCGCTTTGACACAAGCGTCCAGGAATTGAACGGCTTCTGGCGTAATGGAACCAAACTGGATTAGCTGCTCAACCGTAATGGGGTTACGGGCAAATTTACGGATCGTGATGACGGGACCGACTAAGGAGATAGGTGGGATGACTGCATTCACGCGGGAACCGTCCGGCAAGCGCGCATACACGTATGGGCTGGATTCGTCAATACGGCGGCCTAATGGGGCTACGATTCTTTCAATGATGCGCATAACATGATCGTTATCCTCAAAGGTTAACGGAGCACGTTGAATCTTCCCGCGCCGTTCAACGTAGATGTTTT
>JAJUJY010000254.1 GCA_029265085.1 Chloroflexota bacterium | reverse complement strand
GTCATAAGCCAATATATTATCTAAAACAAGCATGGTTTGCACAATGGTTGTCAGAAATTAAAACTTCTAGATCATAATAATGGGTGGCAATGTGGATAAAATACAAGAAAATATCTTTATTGTGCTTCCTGCATATAATGCAGCCAAAACCCTTAAAGCAACCTTGGATGAGATTCCAGAAGCTTTCAGAAAGAATATCATCCTGGTTGATGATGCTTCTAGTGACAATACTGTGTCCTTAGCCCATCAATATGGATTGACTGTGTTTGAACACCCTGAGAATAAAGGTTATGGTGCGAATCAAAAGACTTGCTACCAAAACGCGCTTAGAATGGGAGCAGATATCGTAGTTATGCTCCATCCAGATCACCAATATGATGCCCGGATTATCCCAGATATGGTTTGCCCAATTATCCGAGGTGAAGCAGATGCCGTATTTGGATCACGAATGTTAGGAGGTTATCCACTTGAAGGTGGAATGCCTTTTTATAAATATTTTTTTAATATTATCCTTACTGCTGGGGCCAATATTATTTTTAAACGTTATTTAACCGAAATTCATTCTGGGTTTCGCGCTTATTCACGAAAATATCTTGAAACAGTTCGGTACGAAGAAAATAGAAATGATTTTGTTTTTGATACAGAAATTATTGCACAAGGGATGGCTTGTGGATTATTTTTTCGAGAAGTTCCAATTATCACCAGGTATTTCCCTGAAGCTTCCTCTATAAATTTCCCTCGCAGTGTACGATACGGACTTGGCGTTTTAGTTACGCTGATTAGATATTTCCTCCACAAATCCGAATTAATAAAATCAAATTTATTCACACCAAAAACAATGATCGATTCAAATATTCTGGTCACAACCCAATAATAGAATAGAATTTACGCTCAATTTTACCTACTCTTGGCAATTTCCCCATTTGATAATAATAAACACACAAACAAATAAGGGATTAATAAAAGCTTTTCCTTCAAGCCGCTCAACTATGATATTTCTGCGCCAATTCTTAGAAATCTCCCAAGATTCACCAATTAATTGTTGACAACATTACTCTTAATCTCATACAATACGAGTCACAAACAAGATTTCAATCAACGCGGCCATTTAGCGGTAATTTCCCAGATACACTTCTTAGAAAATAATCATCATCTGTGCGGCAATGAAACGATAACTTGATCTGGTCGCTTAACCGTTTCCGGCAGGGAACGGGAAGGTTATCGTGGAGCCAGTAGCGAAACCGGCCATCTTCCGGCCGGTTTGTTGTTTTAATCCGGCCAGAAGGATCAAGTATCTCCCGCAGTTTATTGTACGTAACGTTTCCTTACCAGGAGGTGATTCAATAATCGAACTCAGGTTTCAATCAGGGCGAGTTTAATCCACTTTCACTTTGCCAAAGGAGAAAAGATATGAAGCGGTTGACAGGTATTCTATTAATTTTGGGGGTTCTTTTGATGAGTTTTGCAGGGAGTGTTCTGGCGGATGCGGATACTCCCCTGGAGCCGCTGCAAGCAGCCCCATCGGCTGAAACCGGCGAAATGATCGATGAAACACCCGGATTATGGTTTGTAGAATTATCCGGTGTACCGGCCGCAGACGGCGGTGATTTGAAAGCATTAAAACAAGAAAAAGCTGATTTTCGAGCGGCCGCAAAACGTGCCGGTTTAAAATATACCGAGCGCTTTGCGTTTGACACCCTCTGGAATGGCTTTTCCATTTCCGTTGATTCCTCCCAACTGGGCAAGCTGACCCGTATTGCGGGCGTGAAAGCCATCTACCCGGTTGTTGCCATTCCCCGGCCGGTTGTCTCCGAAGTGACCGACCCGGAATTGTTTACTGCCCTGGCAATGACTGGCGCAGACATTGCCCAATCCGAGTTGGGTTACACCGGTGCGGGTGTCAAAGTCGCTGTCATGGATACCGGTATTGACTACGACCATCCTGACCTGGGCGGCTGTTTTGGCCCCGGCTGCCGGGTGGCGTATGGTTACGACTTTGTGGGTGACGCCTATAACGCCGACCCAGCAGCCGCATCCTATAACCCGGTTCCGTTACCAGACCCCGATCCCGATGACTGCGCCGGGCACGGCACACACGTAGCGGGCATTATTGGCGCAAACGGCGCGGTGAAAGGGGTTGCTCCGGACGTAACCTTTGGCGCCTACCGCGTGTTTGGCTGCCAGGGTTCCACCGAGAGCGATATTATGATCGCTGCGATGGAAGCGGCACTGGCAGACGGCATGCAAATCCTCAACATGAGCATCGGGTCCGCATTCCAATGGCCGCAGTACCCCACCGCGATGGCTTCCAACCGGCTGGTGAACAAGGGCATGGTCGTGGTGGCCTCGATTGGCAACAGCGGTGACAGCGGTCTATATGCGGCTGGCGCACCCGGCCTGGGCGAAAAAGTGATCGGTACCGCCTCATTTGACAATACCCATGTCGCACTGACCACTTTTACCATCTCACCGGATAACGCCCAAATTGGCTATGCGCCTGCCACAGGAGCACCTTTGCCGCCCACTTCCGGCACCTACCCAATGGCGCGCACAGGCACCGCCACATCAACTGCCGATGCGTGTACGCCGCTTCCGGCGGGCAGCCTGGCAGGACAAGTGGTACTCATCCGGCGCGGGACCTGTTCCTTCTATATAAAATCGACGAATGCGCAAAACGCCGGCGCGGCAGCGGTGGTGCTGTACAACAACGCAGCCGGACGTTTCAGCCCAACTGTTGCTGGAACCCCACCGGTTACCATCCCGGTAGTTGCCATCTCAGCCGCAGAAGGTGTGTTGATTAATAATCGCCTGGCTGCCGGTCCGGTGGAAATGACCTGGACAGACCAGACCGGCACCTTCCTCAACCCCACGGGCGGGTTGATTTCTTCGTTCAGTTCGTATGGTCTGTCACCGGACTTAACACTGAAACCCGATATTGCTGCCCCCGGTGGATTGATCTATTCAACCTACCCGTTAGAGCTGGGCGGTTACGGCACCCTCAGCGGCACTTCGATGGCTTCACCGCATGTTGCTGGCGCTGCGGCACTGCTGCTGCAAGCCCGGCCAAATACCCCCGCTCAGGCCGTGCGCGGAATTTTGCAAAACAGCGCTGATCCCAAAAACTGGTGGGGCAACCCTGGTTTAGGCTTTTTGGATAACGTTCACCGCCAGGGCGCGGGCATGCTGGATATTGACGATGCCATCCTCTCCACCACCAAGATCGAACCGGCCAAGATATCGCTTGGCGAAAGCGAGATGGGGCCGTACACCCAAACGCTGTATGTTGAAAACCACAGCAATATGGAGGTGACTTACGACCTATCCTACGTCAATGCGCTCTCCACCGGCGGGATCATTACACCCAGTTTCTTCCTATCCGATGCCGGAGTGACTTTTAGCAGCCCCAGCTTAATCGTCCCGGCCAACGGAACAGCCGCAGTAGATGCCACCATCAGCCCGGCCACCGGCCCGGTTAACGGCCAATACGGCGGTTACATTGTCTTTACGCCGCAGGGCGGCGGGCCGGTGTACCGCGTCCCGTATGCCGGGTTCGTAGGTGACTACCAGGCGATCCAGGTGCTGGTGCCAACCGCGAACGGGTTCCCCTGGCTGGCTAAGTTGAGCGGAAGCTCCTATTTGAAACAGGCGAGCGGCGCGATCTACAGCATGACCTCCGGTGACATCCCCTACTTCCTGGTTCATTTGGACCACCAGTCCCGCCTGATGCGCATGGAAGTGTATGATGCGATAAGCGGCAAAGCCTGGCACAGAGCCTTTGAAGAAGAATACATGCCGCGCAACAGCACAACCACAGGCTTTTTTGCCTTCAGCTTCGACGGCACCACCACCGCTGGTAAGCGGGTGTACACGCTACCTGATGGGCAATATGTGATCAAGCTGTCCATCCTGAAAGCATTGGGCGATCCAGCCAATCCAGCCCATTGGGAGACCTGGACTTCCCCAATGTTTGTGATTGACCGGCCATAAACCAATTTGACCCTGCCTGTAATCTGAACAACGTCCCGCCGTTCTGGTAGCAGAACGGCGGGACTTATTTACTGAGAATCAGTACAACCAGATTTGAAAATCATTGAATATTTGCTACTATAATTATGCGTATAAACGAAACAATGTTCATTGATTGACTCGAGAGATATCAGGATGCCGTTAAATCAAAGCACACCGAGAGACGCAGAACGGCTTTCTCTGCTCTACCGGATTTCCCAAACCTTCAATTCTTCGCTTGACCTGGACCAGGTGTTGAACCTGATTATGGACGAGGTCATCGCGGCTACCCGTGCTGAGCGCGGATTTTTGATGCTGGGCAGTGACTCTCGCCAGTTGGTCTTCCGCGCCGCTCGCGGATTGGATCAGCATACCATCGATGATCCGCAGTCTCAGGTATCTGCCGGAGTGATCGACCGGGTTGTTCGGGAAGGGCGCCCGTTATTAACCTCCAACGCGCAAAGCGATGATTGGTTAAGCG
>JAJUJY010000178.1 GCA_029265085.1 Chloroflexota bacterium | reverse complement strand
GTGCCTTGCGGCTGACTTCGTCCTGCCCCATATTCATCAAATACACCGAGAAGAACGCCGTGTCTTTTTGCTGCAGCACTACTTGATTTTTCTCAACAAATTTCATCGCTTCAGGCATCCACTGGCTCATACGGATCGCGCTGCCAACCACCACCGCGTCGTATTGAGCAACATTCTCTGCTTCTCTTACGGAGCGTAAATCTACCATGAATCCGCGCATGGCCAACTCTCCTGCAATCGTCTGGGCAATTTCTGCAGTAGAGCCTGCGCGAGAAGCATACGTAACCAACACTTTCTTTGTCATGGTCTCTCTCCTAAAAAATTACTGACAATTCTCAAAACATTAATAATGTGGTTTTTATGCGGTCTTGGTTGATCGTGCAACCGATTGAAGCACAAATCCCAATCCGTGGATGTGCCGGATCAATCCAACCATGCCCGATTGATCAGTGCTAACGGTAAAACTGGTATATTGGTTATCTTCACAATTCAGGGTCATCCGATATGGGCTGTTCAGATTAATTTCATCTTCTGAGACCTTGCCGAACACCTGAATTATATAGGTGCAAATATCATCCATCATCCAATCCTCTATAAATATAATCAAGTTATTACATCTTTAGAATAACCAAAATAACCATAAAAAAGACCACATTTTCATGCAGTCTGTGTTCAAAAAAGATGTAGTTTTATCGAATTCAGGGAATTATATAAGCTGTATTTTTCGTGCTGTTTCAACAGCTTTGGTCCGGTTGTTGACTTGCAGCTTGCTGTAAATTTCTTTGACATAAAAACGCACTGTGTTTACAGAGACCACCAATTGCTCAGCAATTTCATCATATTTCAGGCCGTCTGCCAGGAATCGTAAAACTTCAATTTCGCGCTCAGAAAGCGGTTCATCCAATTCTTGAGCCAATGCGGTTGGCTCCTGGCGAGGTGCTGCCTTTGGAAACACCGCGATTACCTGCTCTGCATATTTTTGCTGGGCAGGGTGCAGCTTTCCAACCTGCACCACTTGGAACAAAAGTTTTTTAATTACCACACCTGCGTCGACAAATATGCGAATATATCCTTCCGGTTCAGCGATCAACAGTGCCTGGGCCAGGTCATTCAAAGCCTGTTCATTCTGATCCGTCAAATCATAAAGTTGTGCACGCATGAGCAGCCCTTGCAACAACAGGGTTGTAAATTGCCCCTTCCGCATATTTTCAATAAATTGGGAAAGGCGGTTTAGCTCATATTCTATACTTGTGAAATTATTGTTTCGCCTGGCCTGGTACAACCAATAACGGATTGCAGCCAGGTAGATCAAGTGATTTCCTAAAGCGGGGTTGGGTTCCTGAGCATTTTGAGGCAGCGGGAAAATTCCAAGCTGCTTTAATACATTCTCAGCCAAAACAGGGCTATCCTGATTAAGGTAAATCTGCACTTGGGTTGATATGACTTCAGGACCCACCCAAAGGGGTGCTCCTCGCGGGAGTAAATCGGCTGCCTGTCCAATGAGCTGAGCCGCAACTTGAACATTACCCATAACGGCCTGCAAACGAGCTTTTAATACCATCGTGAAGATTAAAGCCGCATTATGACCACCTAACAGAGCCAATTGAGCTGCTTTTTCATAGAGCTGCTGCGCTCTCTCAAGCTGATTCCATTCATAACAAACCAATCCCAGCGCCCCATACACAGAAGCCGCAATCGGCGGCATTTTCCCGGAATTTTTCCTATTCTCTATGCCGCGTTCAGCAATTTCCGCCGCAAACCGCAGTTCGCCATGCTGGATTGCCATTAAAGCCAGATTGGCAACTGCCAGCATTTCTGAAATCGGATTCTCAGTTGCCCGGCTGTACTGGATCGCATTTTGGTATGCCTCCGAAGACCGGAGGTAATCACCCATCTGCCGATAGGCTCCCGCCATACCAATATAGGCCATGCTGCGAATCATGGCATGTTCCGAGGTTGTCAATTGCAATGTGCGATTTGCGTGTTCAATGCTCTCAGCTGTTTTTCCGATCACATTTAAGAAGCCAGCTTGCAAGGCATGCCATTCTGCCTGCAACAAAGTTTGTTCTTGTTCAGACCGATCCACCCGCACTAAAGCAGCTTGAATCCGCTCCATGTGCTCTGGGATTCGGTCGTAATTCCCTCGCAACAAATACATCCAGGCAAAAGCCAGATTAGCCCGCGGGCTGGCCAAATGCCATTCGCTTGGCACGGATTGCATCCATCCTTCAACGGTTTGAACATACCCCTGTTGGATCATCGGCATGGCGTACTGCTCAATGAGATTAACAGCCAGTGCATAATCCTCTGCCGCAAGAGCATGGCGAATGGCTTCTGCCGGCATTTCCGTCTGTGCAAACCATTGGCTTGCCCGCCAGTGAAGCTGGTTCATCTGCTCTTTGGAAATTCGATTTTGTTGACTGCGCAGCAAATCTGCGAAAAGGTGGTGATAGCGGTACCACAGCTGCACATCGTCTAACGAAACCAAAAACAAATTCCCCGTATAGAGCTTTTCCAACAGCAAACCGCTATCCGTTCTGCCTGTGATTGCATCGCAAAGATCGCCAGTGAATTTATTTAAGATAGAGGTTTGCAGCAAGAAGGTTTGAACTTCTTCGCTTTGTTGATTAAGCACTTCTTCGGTCAGATAATTGAGGATAAAGCGGTGATTTCCACTCAAATTGGCTATAAACCGAGAGGGATCTTCACGCCCACGCATCGACAATCCAGCCAACTGCAGTCCGACTGCCCATCCTTCGGTGCGATTTTCCAAGGTGATGATATCGTCAGCCGTGAGGGTAAGCCCCATTTTCTCGTTTAGGAAGCTGCTCGATTCTGCATTGGTGAAACGCAGATCGCCCGCACGAATTTCTGTTACCTGGTCTTTAGCACGCATCCGAGCCAAAGGCAACAGGGGATCCTCGCGGGTAATCATGACAATATGCAGTTGCTCTGGCTGGTTGGCAATTAAAAAGTCGATTACTTCTAAAATCGAGCGATGTTGAATGGTTTGAAAATCATCCAATACCAGCAAAAAACGAGAAGCTACGCTGAGGATATCGTTAATCAACGTCGTACATATGACATCCAGAGGAGGAATTTGACCCATTTTTAGCGCTTCATCAATTTCGCTCCCAATGGATGGATCCACTTTTTGCAATGCTGCAATTAAATAGGTAAAAAATCGGCCTGGATCATCATCCAGAGCATCCAAAGATAACCATGTGAAGGGGCAATTCAGCGTACTGAGCCAGTCCACCACACAGGTTGTTTTACCAAACCCTGCCGGGGCAGAAATTAAAGTCAACTTGCGGCCTAAAACAAGCCCTTCGTTCAGTCTTTCTGTCAGACGCAAACGAAAGACCCGGTCAGGCCGCGGCGGAGGCATATATAATTTTGTCAGCAGCAGAGGTTTAGGCATTATCCATCATTTTACTATGGACAGGCAGTTTATCAACCGGTGAATTTACCATTTTTCAAAGTGAACTTTTCCGGGGTCAAAACGATCCTCCACGCTGCGTGTTTCGGCTGGAATTCCTAACGCCATCATCCCTACCGGAACAATCTTTGCAGGCAAACCAAGCAGTTTGGCAACCGGCTTTGTAAAAAGAGGCACCGGATACAACCCACACCACACCGCACCCAGGCCCAATCCATGTGCTGCCAGAAGCATATTTTGCATGGCAGCCGAACAATCTTCCACCAAAAAGCCCATCATCCCCTGGCGTTCCTTATCACCACAAACCACAATACAGCAGCCCGCCTGGGGGATCATTTTGGAAAAGGGTTGAATTTTGGAAATTGCCTCTAATGTTTTTGGATCACGAATCACTACAAAACGCCAGGGCTGCCGGTTGGTTGCAGAAGGTGCATAACATCCCGCACGTAGAATCGTCTGCAAATTATCTTCTTGTACTGGCTCTCCAGTAAATTTTCGAACACTCCGCCGGGTAAAAATTGCTTCTAAAAGTTCCATCGATTATATTTCCAAAGATTTCACCAATTTAATACGATGGTATTTATTATGCTCGCTGAATAGAAATTTCGCAAGGACAAAACGATAAGCCATCCTAACAGTTAGAGATCTTTTGAATAGAAATTATTGTCAAATTCAAATCGCGGATGCGTGACAAGATCTCAAAAAAAGCAGCCTGGTCTGGTAAAGCACAAAAAAATAAGGTGTACGCTTCCAACGGTTCACCTGGGTCGGTGCAGCGCACGATTTCAACATCCGAAAACCAATTCAGCAGATAATCATCCAATGCTTCAACAATCCGCACCTCATAAATTATCCGATCAACATTCATTGAACCTCCACAACAGGGTTTTGAAAACAACAATGGAACTGGCAAGGTTCTACCCGCCAGTTCCACCAAATTCTTTCCAGTTCAGCTACAACAAGTGAAAGAAATAACTCACCGTACCAATCAGGTATTTTATACCAATCAACAGGGAAGCAGCCAAGACCGCATCACGCGGGGTTGGCAGAACCGGTAATTTCCATCCAAAAATCCCGCTAAAAATAACCACCAATAAGGCTGTGCCAAGCAGATAACCTGCAATGGCCAATGGAGATGCCCATTTTCCGCTGGCAGCAACCTGACCAATCCCAAATGAGCACATGGTCATGCCAATGACCAGCAAAACAATCAAAGCTGCTCGAGGTGTTTGAATGAGCGGCAAGGATTTATTTGCCGACACAGCCAAAGCAATTGCCAGCACAATGATTCCCAGGATAAACGGGAACAACAAAGCATTCAATGATAAAGTAGGAACAGTTTTCATAGGTTTCCTCTCAATTTCAAATTGTTATAAGGACAACCTTATATTAACTGTCTGGATTCTTTTTCACAGTGTACGAAAGGCGTATTTGGGGGAGTATTTATTTGAGTTCCAAAAGGTGAAGTTCGTTGGCTCGATTAATCGCCTGAACTCGCCCTTCCACAGCCAATTTCCCATAAATATTTTGGATGTGTTTTTTTGCTGTGCGCACCGAAATAATTAACCGGTCCGCGATTTCCTGGTTCGACAGGCCATCCGCTACCAACCGCAGCACTTCTAATTCACGGTCCGTTAAAGGTTCAACCAACCCTTGCGGCAAAACAGGTCCGGACAATACGGTTTGGTTAACCAGCAGCTTTTTCTGAAGAGAAGCGGCAGCTAATATTCGGTTGATATAGGGTAAATATTTTTGCTGCATACCCGAAGTTGAAAATTCCTGAGCAAGCATTTCTAGCCGCTGCCAAAGCGGCTCACCTGCTTTAAGGAACACATTCAGATAGCCGGACGGTTCCGCCATCGATATCGCTCTTGCCAAAAAGCTCAACCCGGCTTCAATTGATGAATATTTTGCCAGTAAGACCAAAACAGAAACCGTTGTGTTCATTCTGCCCGCTTTTTCCGCTTCAACCAGGATTTTTTTCAACAAATTCAGACCATCTTCTTGACGGTTGAGAGCCAAATAAGCGTTCGCCCGGTTGAGGTTTTCAAGTTCGTGGCGAAAATCAAATTGCGGCAATGTATATTCCATCCGATCAATCCATGTTTTGATCTCCTCGGTATCGTTTTGTAAGCCCCAGAATCGTAGTTGGCTAGATTGCAACAATTGGATGGTTTCCGGATGAATATTCGTTTTTTGCAGGATTTTTTCCGCCTGACCAATCAGCTTGCCCGCCTCTTCCAACCGGCCTTGATCCATTGCCAGCTCCGCAAAATGCGCCAGCCCTACCAGCATAGATTGAGGAACTGGCCTGGATAGGAATAAACTCATCCCTTCCTCAAAAAGATCCTCAGCATCCTGGCTGCGTCCCCATTCACGGTAGATACTCGCCAACATAACGCAGAGGTTCCCAGGCACATAAAAACGGCGAATGCCGAGATCACGAACATACAAGAGATTCTCCTGTAATATTCGGGCGGCTTCCGGCAATCGTCCTTGCAAAATGTAAATTCGCGCTAGCCGAGAGGCCGCTATTGGAACAGCATTGGTTCCATTTGCCTGCTTATCACGCTGGATGGTCTCCAGAAAATATCGTTCAGCAGCAATAAAATCCCCTTCCATAAAATATAAGGTTCCCAGAACCACCGCAATACTATTGCGCATGGCTACTTGATCTTCTGCTGCAAGACGAAGAGCCTGGTCCAGGTCAGGATCAAGCGGATTGGATTGATTGGCAAAATCCTTGACATAAGCCCGCAAGACCCGGGCAAAGGCAATCGATTCCTTGTCTTTGTCATTTAATTCTTCAGATTGCCAGTGATTTACAGGTTTAAGTACTGCCTCAGCAGCATCTACCATCGCTGCCACAAGTGATAGCTGCCCGGTAATCACACCAAACCAGGCGTACTCTAAGCAAAGTGGAGGACGTGTACGCAAGATATCATCTGGAATCTGGGAAATGTATTGGAAGAATTCCAAATCAGAACTTTTCCAATGCTGATGAATATTTGACTCAATGATGTCCGCAGCCCAATGATAATGATGGCCTGCTAATGCATGGTCCAGGGCTGCTTTCGATTGTTTTTCATTAGCTAACCAGAGCGATGCGCGCAAATGTAGATCAGGGATCTGTTTGAGGTAAATTGCTTTCAAACGAACTTGCAGCAAATCACCAAACAAGTGATGATACCGGTAATAATTTCTTTCTGTATCCAATGGAATAATAAACAAATTTAATCGTTCGAAATGTTCGAGTCGAGACTGGCAGACATCTACGGTATGTTCTTCATCCGCTAATACGGCAGCACAAATTTCCGCATTAAACCGCCTTAAAATCGAGGTAAACATTAAAAACTTTTGATCTTCTGTTGAAAGTTTATTTAGGACTTCTTCGATCAGGTAGTCCAGGATGAAATAATGGCTGCCAGAAAATGATTGGATGAATTGATCCTGGTCCTTAATGTTTTGTAATGCCAGACCGGCCAGTTGAAGTCCTGCAATCCATCCTTCAGTCCGTTCTTCAAGAACAGCAACCTGTTCGTTGGGAATTTGCAAGCCCATCACCAACCGTAAAAACAGGGCAGCCTCTTCCTGGGTAAAAATCAGCTGCGCCTGGCGTAGTTCGATTAATTGTCCACTCCCTCGCAGTCGGGCCAACGGAATGGGTGGATCTTCCCGGCTGATCAATATCAATCTTCCGGTTGCAGGAAAACTGTCGATCAGCAAACGCAAAATTTGATGAATGCGCAGCTCTTGAATAGCCTGATAATCGTCCAATACCAGGAGAAATGGCTGGTTCTGCACCGCCAGGTCATTTACCAGGCTGGCAACAATCTCGCTGTCCTCGAAAAACGCCGAGGAGAGCAAATCCTCTGCTTTTTTGCCAAGCGATGGCATGACACCCTGTACAGCGGCAATTAAGTAACTCAAAAATATCCGAGCCTGATTATCCCCTTGATCCAATGAATACCAACCAGTTGGCCAGCCTAATTCATAAATCCAATCCACAATCAGTGACGTTTTGCCATATCCGGCAGGTGCAGAGACCAGAATACACTTGCCGCCTGGCAGCTTTGCCTGGTTGAGGGTGTCCAACAATTTGGTTCGAGTTACCAGGTTTAATCGGCGCTGGGGTATAAACAATTTGGTTCGGAGCAGAGTCTCTAACATATCTTTCAAAATATAGCATACTCTTAGATCAAAATGAAAGGAATTGGCTATTATTTCGTAATTTATAAAACATACTTGCAAAACTGTTTTGCAAATTGGCTATGGAGAAATCCGCGAACGCAATACAATAGACCCAGGAGGCATCATGAATCTATATGCTTTAAGCATCTTTTTATCTGCCTTCTTGTTATTCCAAATCCAGCCCCTTATATCGCGTTTTATTCTGCCATTTTTTGGAGGGACCCCCGCGGTCTGGTCCACAGTGCAGCTGTTTTTTCAAGTATTGCTCACCGGTGGATATGCCTATGCGGCCTGGCTGAATCAAAAAATCCCTCCCAAACGACAGGTTTGGATCCATACGGGGATTCTGGCTGGATCCATTCTTTTGGTGGCAAGTCTTGGAATGGTTTGGCCATCCCCCGTTACCCCTGATGCAAGCTGGAAACCGGT
>JAJUJY010000210.1 GCA_029265085.1 Chloroflexota bacterium | reverse complement strand
GATGAATCTGCTGCCGGTACCATCCAGACGGCGCTTTATCGCTGGATGAAAGCCGGACAAATCATTCAATTAAAAAAGGGCGTGTATATGACGCGCCGCTTTTTCGAGGCGCATCGCGCGGACGCTGATTTTGCCCCCATGGTCAGCGCGATTTTGATTCCCCAGTCCTATCTATCGCTGGAATATATTTTGCAGCGCAGCGCTATTCTCACCGAAGTGACGTACCCGGTGACTGCGGTCACGCTCAAGCAGACGCGTGTATTCGAAAACAAACTGGGAACTTTTACTTACCGCAATATCAAAGCGGACCTCTACCAGGGATTTATATTTTCCGAATACATGGGCATTCCAATCGCCCAGGCAACAATGGCAAAGGCACTTTTTGATTTTCTCTATTTACGCCCCTGGAAGAGCAGCCGGCGGTTGGCAGGCTATGACCTGGCAGAAGATCTGCGCCTTAACCTTGAAGACTTCTCAGAAAATGAACGGGTTGAATTTGCGACTTTCGTGGAGATCAGCAAAAGCAAAAAGATGGACCAGGTTTTGAAAAACTTGAGGAAAACCGTATGGCAACCTTGATCCAGTTAATGCAGAACGTTCTGTCACAAAAAGACCCGTTATTGCCCAATGAGACCAAACGGGTAATCCTCAAGGAATTTCTGCAAGCGTATACGCTCGATTTTCTCTATAATCACCCTGTTTACCGCAAGTTCAATTTTTATGGCGGAACCTGCCTGCATGTGATCTACGGTCTGAACCGGCTTTCGGAAGACATTGATCTGGATAACAGCAGCGGGATTGATCTCAGTAATCTTGAAAACGACCTGCTGGCTTTCTACCGTTCCAACGTCGGGTATGCCGATGTGACCGCCAAAACCCAGATTGGGGAGTGGGGTGTCCGGCGCACCACCCTGAAGTTCCCGATTCTATCTGATTTGGGCTTAACATCACATACCAACGAACCACTACATCTAAAAGTGGAGGTCAGCCAGCACAAGCAAATTTCTATCATTCGCAAAACGCCGGTATTGCTATTTGGCAGAAGTTTTGTGGCCGCGCATTTTTCGCTGGAAACAATGATGGCGGGGAAGATGCTGGCCTGCCTGGAGCGCAATTTTCAGAAGGGTGAAGGGACAACGATCAAGGGAAGAGATTTTTATGATCTGTTGTGGTTTATGCAGCAAAAAATCCTGCCGCTGGATGACAAACTGGCCAGAGATGGTCGTCAGTCCTATACAGTTCGATCTGCAATGGAATTACTGGGCGAAAAGATTGTTAAAATGAAAACCTCTGATCTGGAAGAAGATTTACTGCCTTTGTTTGAACAGAGGTCTTTCATCGAAGCCTGGCTGGAAGGCTATAAGGACAATTTTAAACAGTATGTGAAAGGATATTATTAAAAAATTTTATATTTGTGTACGGATATCCTATGTGTAATACCGTCTCAATCATTATGGACCTAAACATATACTCATACACCCGACTCTAAAGAAGAAGGCGCGAATGAAATCGATTTGGATTTCGCTTTTATCGATTTTGACGGGGAAAGTTTATTCAAACATGGGTTAAGTACAACTGCATCGAATGATATAAGCTTTTGACCCCTTTGGCAGCCGGGGAATGGACAAACGGCAGCGGGCTGCAATTCCTGCGGGCGAGGTATTAATTTTTTTTATTAGCTTAATAGGAAGTGATATTCAACCAATTTATTTGCGGATGGGGAAGTGTTCGTGTTTCCCTATAAAACAGGGCAAATGAAAATCTACAATTGGAATATAGGTCATTTTCCCAATCGGGGGTAGAATGCTTGTAGGAGAGGATCTATGCAACCAGATGGAAAACAACGGATCATTGAGGCGGCTCAGCGGTTAATTGCCGTGAATGGTGTTGAAAAAACTTCAATGCGGCTGATTGCGGAAGAAGCTGGTCTGACAACCGGTGCCATTTACTATTACTACAAGAGTAAAGAGGACTTGCTCTATGATGTCATGGATTATGCCACCACAATTACCAGCAGTGTCATGGCACGCCAGCGCCAGGGAACCTCAACGCCTGCCGAACTTTTGGACGAAATCCGCCGGTTGATTTATAACCGCTTGACTGGTGAAAATCCCCGCGATTTATTATTTTATCTGGCATACCAGGCTGCCCTGGGGAATGAAGAGCTGCGCGCCAAATTTGCGGCAAATTACGCTGCTCAGGCAAACCGCACGGCCGAATTATTTAATCACGTTTTTGAGACTTCTCCAGAAGAGCATGATATTTATCTGGCTGTATTAATGATTGCTGCATTGGACGGTATTAATTTGCAGCAATTTTCTGGTGCTTTGCCAGTAGATAGTGCTGCTCTCGCAACGGTGTACAATGAATTTTTCACTTTTGCAATTCCTGGCTTCATGAAACATCTGCGCGAAAAGGATAAAAATTCATAGTTTGAGGTTGTCTAGCATGCGAGCTTGCTCCTCACCCGGCGGGTGGGGAGTTTTGTTTTTAATCATGTTTTTTGGCTCTTGACAGCCTATATACTAAGTAGTATATTGTATACTAATTAGTATATAGGCTAAGGATTAATTTCTACCCGAGAAGAGTTTTGATGTCCGATTCATATTTTCAAAATCATGAAAGCGCCCAACGAATATTGGCTGAAGCCTGGGTAATGTTCCAACAAAAGGGATTCCGCGGGGTTTCCATGGATGATCTTTGCAGCCGCTGCGGAGTAACAAAGCCTACGGTTTATTACTATTTTAAGGACAAAGAGAATCTGTTTGTGGAAACTCTTCACCAAACGCTGGTCGGATTTCACCAATTGATTAACCAGCCAGGTAGTATTGAAGAACGATTAGTTTTGTTTGCGGCCAGTATCTTGGATACTTTTCAGACCGAATATACCGTTCTTTTGAGAGATCGTGAGCATATTAAAAAAGCGGAAAATCTGAAGCGTCTGCGGGTGTCATTTCATAATGAATTCCTCGGTCCGCTGCAAGAATTAATGCAGTCAGGGATGGATCAAGGTGTGCTGGATAACGGCGATCCGGATATGTTCGCTTTAATGTTTTTGGGGATGATTAATAACTTTATTGGGAGGGCTGGTGAGCCCCAAATCAGCCATGCCCTGTTGGCCCAAAATATAACCATATATTTCTTAAATGGAGTACGCAAAAAATGAGTGAAACAATGATTGCCTGGATGGAGACAATATTCAATGCGCTGTATTTACTGGTCTTGTGGACGCTGGTTATTTTAATGTCCCGAAAAATGCAGCAGGTCCACCCCAAAGACCGGAAAACAGCCAATTTGTTTCGTGTAGCTTTTATTTTGTTGGCGGCTGGGGATACCGGGCATGTTGGTTTTCGGGTGGTGAATCAGTTAATCGCAAAACCGCAGGCTGAAGTAATGATTTTTGGCTCACCAATGTCTTTACTTGGTTTGGGTATTTTGACGACTTCATTTACCATCACCTTGTTTTACATGGTGTTGGTGTACGTCTGGCGCTCCAGGTATGATCAACGCTCAAACTGGGTATCGAATTTACTCCTGGCCGCGGGGGTTGTCCGCTTGGTGATGATGGCTTTGCCGAGTAATCAATGGGGGGCGGCTGTGCCTGTCCAGCCCATGAGCCTGTATCGCAATATCCCATTGATGATTCAAGGCATTGGCATAATTTTCCTGATATTGAATTCCGCCTATCGGGCAAAAGACCGCGTTTTTCAATGGATTGGCTGGATGATCATCTTGTCTTTTGGATTTTATATTCCCGTAATTCTTTTTGCTCAGCAGATTCCATTAATCGGTATGTTGATGATCCCGAAAACTTGTGCCTATCTCGGAATTGTGTTTATTGCTTATTTTGGAATTTGGAAGGACAAAACATCTGGTCTCAAAGAGGCTGCCTCGATCAGCTCTTAAGGTTGGACAAGGATTATGATGCGAAAAACCGTTTTGGATTGCCCAAAACGGTTTTTGGTTTCGTTGCTGAATTGCGAAAAGGTTACGGCTGGCAATCCATTTCATACAGGCGCAGGTAAAAATCGGTGCGCACAGCCATGTACTTGCCATCTAATGACCATATGGCTTCGCGAACGGGGATGTCAGGAATATCTAATCGAAACTGAGCTCGGTTTTCAGGATCATAAACCCAAATGAGATCATCATCATCCATGTACAGCACTTGAGAAAAGTCTCTGGACCAGAAGGGTGTACTCATGTCCAGCTCATCAACGATCTCGGTTGGCCCTGGAGTAATTGGCAAAGACAACGAGAGGTCAGTTTTCTTGCGAATTTCTCCGGTAATCCGAGAGGAGATGGAAAGCGTGTCAATTTCAATCACCTGTAAACAATCTGTACCGCAGGATGAAGTGATCGAAAGAGCACGGTTTCCCAGCCAGTTTTGGATACCTTTCATACTACCAAATTCATCGGTGACTGCATTTTGATCTGGCAGCAGGTCCTGAATGGTTCCAGCGGCTAAGTCCAGCAGCATGACTGTGTAAATGCGGTCACCAGGGCGCAGCGCAACAAACGCCAGGCGATTGTTGTCATCAGACCAGGTTAAGTCCCCTGTGACCTGAATATTTTGGGAAAGAAAGATTGGTTCGGTTTGTCCTGGTGCTACGATTTCCAGGTTGCCGTTATACCAGCCCCAATTTTCATCCACAGGGGTAGTGAAAGCGATTTTGCTGCTGTCTGGTGACCAGGCAAGCAATTCACCTTGTGGTTTATTGGTTTGCACGGCAGCCCATTGGCCTACCTTACACGCCAATACGGGTAAGATATTAATCCCGGCTGGCAGTCCAACGGGTGTAATTAATGTTTCCGGGTCCGGGGTAGGGGGTTCTTCCAGCCCAATTAGACCGCCAGAGCATCCGGTTAACAGGCTGGCAAAAAGCACCACAAAAATAATTTTCTCAAACAATGGTCTTGACATAGATAGTTAGGGTCAATCTGGTCTTAATCCAATTTAATCAGGGTTAAGATCAAAAGGGTAAATCCACATTAATTTGCCTAGAATACAATTTCTTCTTTTCCGGCCAATTTGTCCTGGATGCGCTGCACGACGGTATCCAGATGCTGCGGCTTGTGTACGAAGTCCAAATCGTCTGTCCGGATGGTCAGTACCGGGCAAAGTTCAAATGTACGAATCCAATCTTCATAAAAAGAATCCAGCAGGGTCAAATATTCCGGCGAGATCGAGGATTCGATTTCACGGCCGCGCTGGTGAATCCGCTCTACCAAAACAGAAACAGGGGCTTTGAGATAGATCAACAAGGCCGGGCTGGGCAAGTTGCGCGTGACCAATTCAAACACCTTACGATAGGTCTGGTAATCCCGTTCATTGATGTTGCCCATGTGATACAGCGCTCGGGCGAAAATCGCTGCGTCTTCGTAAATGCTGCGGTCAATGATGGCTGAGCGGGGATCGTTAGCCATATCCAGGTGCTGCTCTGCGCGGTGTCCCAGAAAATAAATTTGTAAATGGAATGACCAGCTGCGCATATCGGCATAAAAATCCGGCAGATAGGGGTTGTCGGAAACCGATTCATAGGCAGTGCGCCATCCCAGGCGAGCGCCAATCCGTTCAGTAAGGGATGTTTTTCCAGACCCAATATTGCCCGCGACAAGGATTAATTTTTTCGCCATGCGTGTCCTCAACGATTGATTAATTGATTTAAATTTGCCTCATTATAACGTAAGTATAGCATGGGTGAATTTTATGGTTGGTTAGATTAATAACCGTCAAAATTTGTAACCATTCTCTCATCTAAGGGTTAATACATGCATGATGGGTGACTGCCAATAAATCAGGAACTATAATTCAGAATACAAGGCGTAGAATGTGATAAACTTACTTTCTATTCAACGATAATTTGTTGCTTTGGTATCATCCCTCTTTCGGTTATCTTAAAACCCAGAACGGTTTGCGACGGGTAATCCCATTTTTTTGAGGAGTAACCTATGGAAATAGCTTTGCAGAAAGCCAAGACACGGGCTCGAAAACGGATTCCTGCAACACGGCGAGAACGTTGGGCCTGGTATTTTTATGATATCGGGAATTCTGCGTATGCTGCGGTTGTTCTTTTAGCGGTATATTCTGCTTATTTTAAAGGCCAGGTGGTTGGCGGATCAGAAGGAACCCGGTTGTGGGGGCTTTCAATTGGGATTGCGATGCTGGTCGTTGCACTTGTTTCACCCATTCTGGGCACATTGGCTGATTTTTCTGGTTCAAAGAAAAAAATCCTCTTTTTCTTTTCCTCCTTATCCATTGTGTTTACAGCGGCGTTATTCTTTGTTGAGCCCGGCGATATTTTCAAAGGTATGTTGTTCTTTATCCTGGCGGAAATTGGATACCGGGCAGCGCAGGTATTTTATAATGCTTTGCTCCCAGAAATTGCCAAACCGGAAGAAATGGGGACTATTTCCGGTAATGGGTGGGCGTTAGGCTCTGCGGGCGGAATTGTATGTCTGGCGATTGTGCTGGCCTTAATTATGACGGTGGGCGGAACAACGATTGTTCGGGTTGGCTTCTT
>JAJUJY010000050.1 GCA_029265085.1 Chloroflexota bacterium | reverse complement strand
GGTAAGACCACCTTACTGCATGTTGTGCTTGGCCTGCTGACTCCGCAATCCGGAATAATTCGGCTGGCAGGGCAGTCATTACGGACTTACCCGCGCCAGGAATTAGCCCGCTGGATTGGCCTGGTGCCTCAACGAGAACATGTTCCCTTTGATTATTCGGTTTTAGAGTATGTTTTATTGGGCCGCGCCCCGTATTTGCACCCGTTGGAACAGCCTGGGCAGAAGGATATTGAAATTGCCCGCCAATCACTGGAGCGGCTGGAAATTGACCATCTGAAAGAACGGGTCGTCACTGAATTAAGCGGCGGCGAATTACAGTTGGTCTTAATTGCGCGCAGCCTTGCCCAGGAACCGCGCATATTGCTTTTGGATCAGCCAACTTCGCATCTGGACCTGGCCAACCAGTTTCGGGTGTCCAGCATGATTCGCCGCCTTGCCAGCCAGGGCGTGACGATCTTGTTTACTACCCATAATCCCGAAGAAGCTTCTGGCACAGCCAATCAATTGGTGCTGATGCGCGGCGGGCGCGTGCTGGATCAGGGACCGGTGGAGCAGATGTTTACCGCGGAAAAATTAAGCCAGACCTACGGTGTGCCGGTGCAGGTGGTGCGCGTGGACGGGCATCATGTCGCGGTGCCAGGAGGAGATCGGTGAGAAGCCCGCAAGGACAGATTTGGGTTATTACCGGCTGGCGGGAGCAAGGGAAAAGCACGCTGGTTCAAAAACTGGCCGGTTTTGCCCAGGCGCAGGGCTGGCAGGTTGCCGGCCTGACCTGCCCGGCGGTTTTCTCTGGCGGCCAAAAAACTGCTATCGATGCGTTGGATCTGGCGACAGGAGCGTGCAAACGGTTAGCCTGGCGGCGTGAATTGGGCAGTGCAGCCGGGGTGGCGACCAGTCATTGGAGTTTTGACAGCGATGTGTTGGAATGGGGCAACACGGTACTGCAAGCGGCTGTCCCGTGCGACTTGCTGGTGGTGGATGAATTGGGTCCGTTGGAATTTGAACGAGGCCAGGGTTGGACGGCCGGGTTAAGTGCTGTGGATGGGCGGAATTACCACGTTGCGCTGGTAGTTATCCGCCCGGAACTGGTGGATGTAGCCAAAAACCGCTGGCCGGACGCGCAGGTGGTTCCTGTGGATCGGACAGGGGCAGCCGATCTTCTGGCGGTAGAGCTGGCGCAAAAGATTGGTCTGCTTGGAAAAAATTAAATGCTGGCCTGGATTACTTCAATGGCAGCTCGCACTGCGCGCAGGCTGGTTTCCAGACTCATCGAAGGTGACTGCGGGCTGCTGTGAATGACCTGCTCTGGTAAAGCGGGCAGGTGGATAAATCCGCCGCGCATCAACGGGCGGTGCGCTGCCTGCTCGTGCAGCAACTCATAAAGCACCTGGTTGCATAAATAGGCTCCGGCGGAGAGGGATAACTCTACCGGCACCTGCGCCGTTTGAATGGCATTCGCTATCTCACGCACAGGCAGTGTGCAGAAATAGGCAGCGGGTCCTTCGGGGCGCACGGGCAGGTCGGTGACTTGCTGGCCGCTGTTATCTGGAATGCGGTAGTCCATCAGGTTGACAGCAATGCGTTCCACAGAAACTACTGGCCGGCGGGCGGCTTCTCCCAGGCAAAGTACCGCCTGCGGGTTGTATGCCTGGATCGCAGACAGCAAAGCAGCCGGACCGCGTTCGCGGTCAACAGGCAAAATCGCGGTGAACAATTCCAGGCTGCCGGGCGGATTTTTCTCCAGTGCATGGACGACCTGTTCGGAAGGATTGATTGGGCTGCCGCCGAAGGGTTCAAAGCCAGTGATTAATAGACGCATGCCAGACCTCAACGAAAAATTAGCTTATACAAATGACTCCATAAAAGATACCAGTCGGTATAATTAACAATGGAGGTGTTGTATGACACAAATCGATGCCTTAATCTTACCAGACTCAAAGACAAATCGTGCACCGCATGAAGTGCGCAGTCCACGGATTGAGTGCGATTCGCGCGGTGTCTGGCATATCCGCGGTTTTGCAGAAGCAAAATCGATATTAAATGGAGAAACCACCCAGGCTGGTTTTAATGCAGAACTGGCCAATAAAATGCCCGGCAATATGATTAAGCCCGTGCTGTTTCAGGATGGCAAACCGCATTTGGAACAGCGCCGCCAGACAGCCCGTTTTTTTACCCCCACCACGGTGCAGGATCGCTATCGCCCGATTATGGAGCGGTACGCTGATAAAATCCTTGCCGATTTTCGGCAGGCAGGCCGGGCGGATTTAAATCAGCTGGCTGCGCGAATGGCTACCAGTGTGGTGGCCGAAGTGGTTGGTTTGACCGCCAGCCCGCTAAACGCATTGACCGCACGATTGGACCGTCTGCTGCATTCCAATTTGAACATTGGTCTGCGTCCGAATGAATTGCTGCGCTATATCAACGTTCAGTGGCAGCTGTTTATGTTTTACTGGAAGGATGTCCGTCCAGCCATTCGCGAGCGCAAGACGCATATGCGTGAAGACTTGATTTCCCATCTGGTCAGCAAAACGTATAAGGATGCAGAGATTGTCACGGAATGTCTCACCTATGGGGCAGCCGGAATGGTTACCACGCAGGAATTTATTTGCGTGGCTGCCTGGCAGCTTTTAGAACGGCCCGAACTGCGCCAGGAATTTATCAGCGGCACTACAGAATCACGTACCCGCCTGCTGTATGAAATCTTGCGGCTTGAACCGGTGGTTGGCCATTTATTCCGGCGGGCAGCCAGTGATTTGGTGGTGGAGACGGGCGATACGCAGGTGACCATTCCTGCCGGTGCGTTGATTGATTTGCATATTTATGCGATCAATGCAGATGCGGAAATTGTCGGCGAAGCACCGCTGCAGCTCCAGCCGGATCGCGAGATCCCCCGCGGGGTCTCCGGCGCGGTGATGGGCTTTGGTTTTGGACCGCACCGCTGCGTGGGTGAGCATATTGCCATCACCGAATCGGAGATTTTCCTCAGCCGCCTGCTCGCATTGGATAATCTGCAAATTGAAAAACCACCGCGCTTGGGAGCCAATGACACGGTGAAAGGGTATGAACTGCGCGATTTCTGGATCAGGCTGGGCTAAATTTTTCGGCGTACAGCCGGTCTAGCGCGTCTGCGTCTAAAAATCCATCCGCGGCGGAAACAGCGCCAATTTTATACGAAGCAAATACCACGGCCTTTTGGACCGCCAAAAGCGGGTCTTGGGTGTGTGCGTAGGTGTGGATGAACGCTGAGAATAATGCATCACCTGCCCCAATGGTGTTGACGATTGGCCGGGTGCTGACGGCGGGGATACGTTCCATGAAGTGATCTTTGCGCGTGCAAAGCAAAGCTCCCTGTGCGCCAAGACCAATGACCAGGATTTCTGTCCCGTGGCGCGCTTGAATCTTGCGCGCAAAGACCTCGGGTGGATCGGGCAGTCGCTCGTTGCTCATGAAGAGAATTTGAGCGGCCGACATGAAGTCCCGGTTGTAGTCATCTTCCAGGCTGCTGACGGCATGGATATCGGTAGCAACGATCTTGCCGCTTTGCCGGGCGATTTGCAAAAATGGCCGGGAAAAATTAATGTTGCACAACGCAGTCAGATCAGATTCAGCCAGTGTCTGCCGAAACAAATCCACGGGATAGGTCTGATCCTGTAGGTCTTTCAGGTCGGTGTGAATCTGTCGGCGTCCGCTGGGATCGTACAGGATCACTGATTGGGCGGTGTAAGCTGATTGTGAAAGCACATATTGGTCTGCAATACCCGCATGCGCCAGGGCAGCGCGCACTTGAGCACTGGCAATATCCTGCGCGCCAATCAGGGAAAGAAAATGGACCTTGTTTTGTAAGGTGGTCAAGGCTTTGGCGAGGTTATAGCCTACGCCGGAAACACTGGAATTTACCCCGAAGAAGGAATAGGTCACCGGGAAGTAATCCAGCGGGAACCGTTCAATTTTCAAGGTGGTTTCAATGTTGATCAGGCCGCTAATCAGAATTTTTTTCATGCCTCATCCAGCAGTTTCCCCATGTGGTACTCGTCCACATAGCGGCCGTCCACTTTGAGGTGGTGCTTCAGTGTGCCTTCAATCTGGAAACCCATTTTTTGGTAAAGGGCAACGCCGCGGGTGTTGTGCGCCATGACGGTTAATTCCAGGCGGGTGATGCCGCATGTCCGTGCCCAGGCTTCCGCTTCTTGAAAAAGACGAGTTCCTAACCCCTGCCCGGCATAGGCTTGCAGAATACCGATTACGATATAGTCATTGTGACGGTTACGGTGATAGCCGCCGCCATAGACGCCTATATACCCAACCAGGGTGCCGCCGTCTTCTGCAACCAGAATGATCTGGTTCGGTTGCGCCAGCGTGCTGCGAATTCGTTCTGCTTGTGCCTCAATGGTGCTGGTGCGCTCACCGGGTTCCAGCATCATGAACTCGGTTTCCTGGTCCAGGCGGGTGCATAAGGCTAAGAATGAAGCTGCATCGTTTTCATGAATGGGACGAATGGTGATCATACCGATCAATCCTCCGGAGGGTATGAAAACCCGGTAAGGAAAAACCTGACCGGGAAAAATGGACACAATCGGCGAGGGCAGCCTCTTCAGATGAGGCTACACGCCAGTTTCCAGAATTTTTGGCAGGATGTGGCGTTCTACCTGGGCGTCATTATGGGGGGTCGGGACTTCACGGAAAAGATACCAATCCTCAACGTGTTCAACGGTCTGACCGGGCTTCAAGGTGGTCAGCGGTCCGAGTGTTTCCAATTCTAACATCCAGTCGTTTGTAAAGCTTTCTACCGAGCAGCCAAAATCCGGGTAGGCGGCTTCATGGTTGAAGTCGTACTTTTTGATGAATAAATGACCGCGCCGGGCATATGCCAGCCATCCGGCCGGGACCAGTGCGCCAATCTTTTGCGGTGTTTTCATCAGCGGGTCCTGGCGGAGCAGGATATATTGGCGTCCCCAACTCCAACGAGGATCACTCATATCCGTGTATGCCCACATAGCCAGGGAATTGACGGGTAATAAATTGTCAAGATGAGAACCACGCGGCGGCATTGGAATAATTGCGGTTCCGCCGGTTGCTACCACGGTGAGTGCCCAGGGAGCCAATTGAATATCCCACAAGGAAGTATTGCGCAGGCGGTGAATCACCCGCACATGGGTATCTGCCGGGTACAGCCGGATATCCAATTCCTTTTGTAAGCCGGTTGTGGTTTCAACTGGTTGGGTGATGCGGACAAAATCTTCAAATTCCTGGCATTGTACGGGTTCGTTATCGGGATAATAGGTGCGTGGATCGGCTTCCGGTGCGTGCCAAAAACGGTGCCCGCCGTACATGCGCCATTCTGTGCCGCCCGTTATTCCCTGGTGGCTGGCGACTTCGTTTAATTCATTTTCTTCATTGATAAAGCCATAACGGATAATCCGCGGACCAACGTCGGTGGTGATAACCAGATCCACCAGTGAATTTGAGAGACGGCAGCAGTTCGGCCAACCGTTGTAATTAATCTTTTCCATAATTTCTTACCCCGAGTCGATGATATTTTTTAAGTTTACCTTGTTCTGTAAATTTTTGTGTAGTTTAGCCGGCGCAATTTTGAGTAGTGTGTCCAAATAGAATCTGGATCAGAAAATTACTTTTTCGCCAACAATAAAAAGCTCCTTCGAGGTGCGAAGGAGCTTTTGGAAATCACAATGGATTTTGTGGAAAGATTATGAATTTATAAATTGAAAAATCAAGGCAACCAGTGCGCTGCAGCCGCCGCATATTGCGATCACAATAAACACAATTCCCAGAATCAGGGACACTTTGGATGAGCCTGAGCGCTGCTCAAGCACAGCATCCGCCGGATTTTCCGGGTTGTAATAAACGGGCACGCTGGCACCAACGGGATATTTTGCGACGATCTCGCGCGGTTGAGAAGGACTGCCGTGGCTGACTGTCAGGCCAATACTGACTTTCTCCCCGGTGAAGGGCGAACCCATGACGTTGTATTCATACTGTACATAGGGTTTATACATGGTGGACGTGTCGCCTTCGGAATCCATCGAACTGCTTTCGCGGACTTCTGAAGCCACAATTCGCCCCATGACAGACGGCCACTGCTGGCTTGATTGAGCTTTTTGCTTGTCTTTGTTGCTGCGGATAATTAAATAGATGCCAATCCCAAGGAAGAGCAGGATTAGAACTCCCCCGCAAAATACGCCGATTAATATTGCACTGTTCATCAAAGTTCCCTCCACGAAACAAGTAAGAATTATTCATTTTTGGCGGTGGTTGCCAGACTGAATAATAATTTTGACTGGCCTGTAATTTTTCCCTCCCAGGCCGTGGATGATTTTATCTTATCAGGAACCATCAAAAATGCAAGGATAGCCGTAAAAATGAGGGATTCAGCCGCGCGCGGTTGCAGCCGCCTGGGATGTTTTGTACAATCAATGGGAATTTTGGCAAAAGCAAAGGATTTGCTGCATATCAAACCAGGTTGGATTTTTCTCTTGTTCGGTATATTAACGAGCTTTGCTCTGGCGGGACAGACAGCGCAGGCTGCGGAAATCTCACCAGCCCGTTCAACAGATCTGGCTGGGTGTATTATCTTTCCTGCTGACCATATCTGGAATACGCCGGTGGATACGCTGCCGCTCGATCCAAATTCGGACGCCTATGTCGCTTCAATTGGTTCAAGTACCGGGCTGCACGCAGATTTTGGCTCAGGTTTATGGAATGGCCAGCCGATCGGCATTCCTTATAATGTGGTGCCGGCAAGCCAAACCAAAGCCTCTGTCCTGTTTGATTATGCGGATGAAAGTGATCCAGGACCTTATCCCATCCCGGCTGTGCCGTTAATTGAAGGCGGGTCTGACCGGCATATCTTAATCGTAGAGCAGGACAATTGTTTATTGTATGAACTGTATGCTGCAGAAAAGGTCGGTTCAGCCTGGACGGCTGGTTCTGGTGCGATCTTTGATCTGAAAGCTTATGCGCTGCGTCCGGATACCTGGACCTCCGCGGATGCTGCCGGACTGCCCATTTTGCCTGGGTTAGCGAGGTATGATGAAGCGGCTGCCGGGGAGATCACCCATGCACTGCGGTTTACTGCTGCCCAAACTCGCCGGGCATATGTCTGGCCTGCACGCCATTATGCCTCCAGCCTGACCAGCTCAAGTTTGCCGCCAATGGGACAAAGATTTCGGCTAAAAGCTTCGTTTGATATATCTCCTTATCCGGCTGAAGTGCAGGTGATCCTTAGGGCATTGAAGAAATACGGCCTGATCCTGGCAGATAACGGCAGTAACTGGTATATCAGCGGTGTGCCGGATGAACGCTGGGATAATGATGCGTTACATTTGTTGGGGCAAATTAAGGGCAGCAATTTCGAAGCAGTTGACACCAGTTCTTTGATGCTCGATCCGGATTCGGGGCAGGCGAGAAATTTAAACCAGTATTCGATTATGTTACCAATCGTCTCCCGGTAGCCGGACGTATGCAAAATTGTGCAGATTGATTCAATCTGGCACAAAAGACAAGTATAATGACCAAAATTCATCAGATTTTTGCCTGCCAAAAATCAACCGGCGGGCTTTTTATTGACGTAGAGGTTTGTTTGTATGCCAGAAATTGTATTAAGTGTCGATATGGATGGTACCCTGCTCGATGAGCATGAAAACATCCACCCAGAAGATTGCCAGTTATTGTTAAACAATTCTTTGCCGGTTCAAATCATCATTGCAACCGGTCGATCTATTGAAGGTGTGCGGTATGTGCTTGACAAGAATGGTCTATTTGAAGGCCAGGTGCTGCCGTTTCCAATGGTGCTGCAAAACGGCGCATTTCTATACCATCCCGACGAGGTGCTGAAAGCCTCTTTTCCCTTTGCAGGCCAGGTGATGGTTGATTTAAGGGCGATGGTGGACCGCCATCCTGAGATCATGTTCCTATGGCAGGGCATTGACCGGACCTATTTTCAATGGCCGACTGAATTTGGAATGAATTCAGCCATTAAATACGGTTTTACCCCCATTCCTCTCGCTGATGCCCAGCCCGATGAGCTGTTTGGAAAAATCATGGCCATTTCTAACCGGATGGAAGAACTCCAGGTAATTGAAGCCGATGCGAAAAATTTATCGGTTGAGGCAACTTACAGCCTGGGAATTATCTATGAAATGACCGTGCGGGGGGTGAGTAAGGGCAGTGGTTTGCGCACGCTGCTGCCTTCGTTAGGCATGGCAGATGCGGTTTTATATGCTGTGGGGGACGGCGATAATGATACCGATATGTTTAAAGAAGCTGATTACGCCTATACTCCGCTGAATGGTTCAGCGGCCGCGAAGGCACATGCCGATCAAATTATTGATAAGCGCCCGCATGGTGTTTTGCGGCCAATTCTGGAGCAAATTATGCAGCGTGAAAGCCTGGTAATGGATTTACCGGAACTGGCAGAAAAGCGCTAGCAAATGTTCAGGCGAGGGAGCAAGCAGCTCCCTCGCTTGCTTTAATCAGGAATTCGCTTATAAGCGTTTTAGTAGTTCGGTTTTCTTTGCCAGGAATTCGGTTTCGGTCAGCAGACCTTGCTGGCGTAAATGGTCCAGTTGTTGGATCAGCGAGGAGACATCGCTGCCCCAGTTGGGTGAGTCGCCGTTGGTGATGCCGCCTCTTTCCAGGCGTTCTTTGGCGTTGAGCATAACGGTCTTAAAGCGGATGGGATCCTCGATGCGGGTGAAGATGTTGCTGCCCATTTCGCTGGCGGTCAGGATTTCTACATCACCGAAATTAAAAACGCGGCCAAAAAAGGGCTGCTCCAGCTTGATGTCATTGACCTTTTCCAATGAGGAATCGATCACGTTTTTGTTGATTACCCCGGCAATTTGAATCACCCGGCGGGTGGTGACCACATATTTGCGGTTAGCCCAAATCAAGATATCGCGCAGCATGCTGGCCAGGGGCAGGAGCAGCAGCAGGTAAAACAATGCCACCCAGGGAACTGGTAACCAGATGGTCAGTGTCAGGGTTGTCAAGGCAATAATACCGATCACCAGCAGACTTTCCAGAAACAGGGCTTCGGCTAATAAAAACCAATGTTGGCGGGTGACAAAAATGATTTTTTCTCGTTCACCTAACAGGCTGTGCAGGTATGCATCGTTCATTGAAGACCTCCGCAAATGAGGAAAATTTTTATCAAGGGGGAAAAGCTAATTATTCTTGGAATGTTTTGATTATCGCACAGAACAGCCCAAATCTATAAAAAATCCCCACTGGAAGGTTGTCCAGGCGGGGATTTTTGGTTAAGAAAAGGGAAACGATTAATAGAATTAGCGAATGTTCAGGCTGCCGGAACCAAAATCATCCACCACGATGAGAATTTTCATTGCAGCGCTGGCATAATTGGAACTTTCCCAAATACCCTGGTCTTCATCACCGCCGGAGATTTTTACCAATCCATTGGTTAGATTGATGGCGCCAGAACCATCATCGTTTACTTCCAGGCGAACAGCCGCGTTATTGGGTATGTCAATGTTCACACTGCCGCTGCCGGTGTCCAGACGCATGGTCAGGTTGGCCTGCTCGGGGATGTCGATATTCAAACTGCCGGAGCCGCTGATAAATTCGGCGTTATACCCTTCTGTGCTGGATGGAAGGATGATATCCATTGAGCCGGAGCCGCTGTCCAGATAGAAGTCCGTCAGCTTGAGCTTTCCCAAATCCAGGTCGCCAGATCCGGACCCGCTGTTAATGCGCAGATCGAGCGGAATTTCGGGAGATAAACCGATCTTCCAATCCGCATTGGCGCCGAAGGGGCGGCTGGTCCAGGAACCGAAAAATTCGTGATCCAGATCGATGCGGCGGCCGCTATTGCCAATCTCAGTATCCGAAAAGTTTAACGTGCCGTAATAATCCAGGTCCATGTCATACAGTTTATCAGCCTCGTTCAGCGCGTAGAGATCGGTAGAGTATTCCACCAAATGCAAAGAAACGGCTGCCGAAGTGGAATTTCCCACCGGGCCTTCAAACTGTTTGTTTTGAATTTCGGCCGTTTGCGACCATCCAAAAGCGGGGGCAGCAACCAAAATGGCGATCACTACGGCGACTGCGCCAAGGCCAATCAATGCTCCGGCAAGCGCGGAACGGCGGCCAATCAAAATATCCAGACCAATGACGATCAAGATGATCGGCCACAGCGACAAAAGTAGATTAATGTTGACGTCGGGCACGATGCCTAAATTACCAAGCAGCCAGACGAGGCCTACGCCAATTAACAGGACAGGCCAAAATAAAGAACGATAAGGGCGATTTTCCATCAAAACTTCCTTTCAAAATGATCCCCGCAAAACGGAAAAATGGGATTTAATGAGTTTGCATGAATTTAATAATTCTCAACCGGGGTTTAAAAACAAGCGTAAATGCCTGGCGCTGTGAGTGGGGTACCAACGCCAGGCGATTGAAAACACGACGTTTACAGCTCGGTAGGATCAATTGGGGTGATTGCCCACATGATCAGGTATAACAATAAGCCGCCGCCGCCAAAGAAAAAGGTGATTGCGAATACCAGCCGGATAATGGTTGTATCAACACCCAGGAATTTGCCCAGGCCGCCACAAACACCACCAATCATTTTATCTGTATTACTTCGGTACAGTCGTTTTGTTTCCATTGTGATTACTCCTTCAAATACATATACGAGCCTTTGATTTAAAGGTTGCAAACAATGAGGGAACTTCTATGGGGGAATTTGCGTCTTTTCTTTATGATAGGCTGATCGTTGATCAGTTTCAAGGGGGAAGCGGGTGCTTTGGGGAGGAGGTGCGGAATGTCTCGTAAGGTTGTTTTCAATCTGGGATTAATCTTTTTGATTATAGCTGCCGCGGTGGGAGTTTTTCTATCGGGGCGGTACTACAGTCAATTACCGGACAAATTAAGCCAGCACGAAACCATTGTGCTGGGGCAGAGCCAATTGCTGCCGGGAGGGCCATCCAACCTGCGCGTATTGGTGCGCGACAGTGCCAATGGAGAACCATTAAATGATGCAGAAGTGGTGGTCTCGCTTCGCCCGGAAAGTGGCGGTGAGGCCGTCCAGGTATTCAGCGGCCGCACAAACGCCGATGGTACGGCTGCTGTTTCTTACCGTGTGCCGGAAAATTTAAGCGGCGCGCAGGAACTGGTGATTGAGTCCAAATCCGCTTTGGGACAGGATAAGTTGGAACTGCCCGTTACCGTGGAGCGCGATTTCCGCGTCTTGCTGACCACCGATAAGCCGATCTACCAGCCCGGGCAGGTGATCCATGTGCGGGCCTTAGCCCTCAGTGCTTTTGATCTGTTCCCTGCCCAGGGTCAGGAAGTGGAAGTGACTATCGCAGACGGGAAGGGCAATAAGGTCTTTAAGCAGACACTGACCACTTCGGATTATGGGGTGGCGTTCACCGATTTTACCCTGGCCAATGAGGTCAATACAGGCGCATATAAAATCAGCGCCCGGATGGGCAACACCAGCTCGGAAAAAACCGTCACAGTGGAACATTACGTGCTGCCCAAGTTTGCGGTCGAATTAACCACCGACCGGGATTTTTATCTACCGGGTCAGCGGGTGGAAGGCTCGCTGAAAGCCAATTACTTCTTTGGAAAACCGGTTGCGGGCGGGCAGGTCTTGATTGAAGGGTACACCTTTGATTTTGAGCGGGTCGTGACCATTACATTGGAAGGCCAGACGGACGAAGAAGGTAATTTCACCTTTTCGTTTGATATGCCGACTTATCTGGCAGGAACGGACTTAAACAGCGGTATGGCGCGTTATTATCTGCAAGCCAGTGTGACTGATCTTGCACAGCATACCGAAGTTTCCAATCTGTCGCTGCCGGTATCTGCCTATGCGTTGGTGCTGGAGGCCATTCCTGAAGGGGGAACGTTCCGCCCCGGGATGGAAAATATTTTATATGTGTTGACCAGTTACCCGGACGGCTCTCCGGCTGAGAGTACGATTTCCGTAACTTCTTATGATAATGGACAGGTGTATCAGGCACAAACCGGAGCGTATGGCCTGGCGGAAATCCGCATCACGCCGAACAATCCTTATGTCTCGCTCAGTATCACCGCACAAGATAACCGGGGCAACGGCTCGACCCGCGAATTCTACTATGAAGGGCGCTGGTCGGAAGAAAATATCCTGCTGCGCCCCGATAAGCCGGTGTACCGCGTGGGCGAGAGTATGACGCTTTCCATCTTTACGACCCAGCCGCAGGGAACGGTTTACCTGGATTTGATCCGGGATGGGCAGACGGTCAGCACGCGCAGTGTCAAGACGGACAACGGGCGGGCTGAAGTGGTGGTGGACCTGACCCCCGATCTGTTTGGCACGCTAGAACTGCATGCATATAAAATTTTGCGCTCCGGTGCGATCACCCGTGATTCACGCGTTGTGGTGGTGGACCAGGCGGACACATTATCGGTTGATCTGCGTGCCGGTGCGGATACCTACCGCCCTGGAGAAACGGCTGGATTAGATTTCCAGGTTAACGATGCGCAAGGCAGCGGCATCCAATCCGTGCTGGGATTAGCCATTGTGGATGAATCCGTCTTTGCTCTGGCGGAGCAAGACCCTGGTTTTGCCAAACTGTACTTTTTGTTAGAGCAGGAATTGCTGGTTCCGAAATATGATCTGCACGGTTATTCCATCCCTGATCTGGTAACCGGCATTCCCAGTACAGATCCGCTGCTTGAGAGAGCGGTTGATCAGGCGGCCAATGCTTCATTGGCCGCGGCCAGCCAGAAGTTCGTTAGTGCTTCACCGTTTAGCCTCTCAATGAATTCCCATGAGCAGGCCATGCAGAATGCGTACCAGCGCCAGGATGCATTTTTCAACGGGTTGTCGCGCATTTTATTTGTGCTGATGCTGGCGATCCCGTTGATCATGGTTGGTTTGAGTGTGGCGGTGCTGCTGCGTGAAAAACAGCTTGGCAAGAGCCTGGCACTGTTGCTCGGCCTGGGATTGGTGGGCGGGTTCTGCTTCCTATCCGGTGCGTTGATGAGAGGTAATCGTTGGGATTCACCGCTCTATATGATTTCCGATGTGTTGAACCAGATCTCCATCCGGGGCGAAAGTGTTTTTCTTTGGGTGGGTGTGATGGCCCTGGTGAGCCTGATTGTTTTGGCCGTGACCGCGATCCGCCGCAAAGATCTTTATCTCGGCTGGTTGTTGGGCGGTGCCTTTGTGTTCATCGCAACCTTGATTGGTTTGGGGTTTGCGACATCGCAAGGGAGCCTTAACCCGCCGGACAGTCTGCTCATCCTTGTCTTGATTGCTTTTGGATTGATGCCGCTGGCGGTGCTGCTGCGGTTTGCCGGATTTACATTTAGCCGCCGCTGGCTGCCAGCCCTGGCTGCGCTGTTTTTTGCCGGCTTTTTGCTGGTTGGCACGCTGCCGTTGGCTGTGCTTGGGGCAGGTGGGGGGGCGATGGCCCCTCAACCAGCAATGTTGGACCGGGGGGTGATGGTGGAAGAGGCTGCTCCATTGCTGGCAGTGCCTGCTCCGATGGCAACACAAGTCCCCGCGATGGATATAGCGAAAGAGGCTGGCGCAGGAACCGGGAATACCGCTGCGGCGGTTGAACCACCGCGCTTGCGGCAGTATTTTCCGGAGACGATGCTCTGGCTGCCGGATGCAGTCACAGAGGTTGATGGTTCACTGCATCTGGATGTGCCGGTAGCAGACAGTATCACCACCTGGCGTATGACCGTGCTGGCTTCGACGCAGTCTGGGCAGTTGGGCAGCACGGTGCAGGGCTTGCGCGTCTTTCAGGATTTCTTCATCGACCTGGATTTGCCCACTTCATTAACGGTGGGAGATGAAGTGGCCATTCCGGTAGGTGTTTTTAACTACCTGACCGAAGAGCAAAGTGTGCGCCTGGAGTTGGATCAGGCTGGTTGGTTTGAACTGCTGGACGAACCGGTGAAAGAATTAACCATTGCCGCCAATGATATCCAGGTGGTGTATTTTCGGGTGCGCGCGCTTGATTTTGGCCAGCAGCCGTTCAAGGTAACGGCCTACGGCTCGCGCATGTCAGATGCGATTCAAAAAGACGTGCGGGTCTTCCCGGATGGCAAATTGATCCAGACCGGGCAGGCGGACCGCTTAAGCGGTGATTCGCCTGTGCGGCTGCCGGTCTTTTTACCAAATGAAACGATCCCGGGAACGCAAAAGGTGATCGTGAAAATCTATCCGGGGGTATTGAGCCAACTAGTGGAAGGTCTGGACAGCATTTTACGTATGCCGTTCGGCTGTTTTGAGCAGACTTCCTCTACAACCTATCCGAATGTGCTGGTGTTGGATTACCTGCGGGCTACCGGCCAGGTTGCCCCCGAAGTGGAAATGAAGGCGGAAGAATATATCAACCTGGGATACCAGCGTCTGACAACCTTTGAGGTGGCGGGCAGCGGTGGGTTCTCCTTGTTTGGCGATGCGCCAGCCGACCGGATGCTGACCGCCTATGGTTTGCAGGAATTCAGCGATATGAGCCGGGTGTATGAGATTGACTCAGCCCTGATCGAGCGGGCTGGCCGCTGGCTGCTCTCGCAGCAGGCCAGTGACGGCTCCTGGGAAAATGACCGCGGGCTGGTGCATGAAAACACCTGGGCCTCATTAGGAAATGACCGCCTGCCGGTGACCGCGTATATTGTCTGGAGCTTGATTGAAGCCGGGTTCTACGATGACAGCGGTACGCAAAAAGGGTTGGATTATATCGCCGAGCACCAATCACAGGCGGAAGATCCTTACGTTGTGGCGCTGGTGGCGAATGCCTTGGTGGCTGCAGACCGCGCAGAAGGCAAGGAAATGACGCCGAATACCCAGGCCATGTTGGACCGCCTGGCTAACCTGGCGCGGATGGAAAATGGTGCGGCCTATTGGGACAGCAGCGTGGCAACTTTTATGGGTAGCGAAGGCAAGACTGGAAGTATCGAAACCACCGCCCTGGCTGCCCTGGCGTTTTTGCGGGCAGACCGGCACCCCGACCTGGCGAATGCCGCACTGACCGCCTTGATCCGTGAAAAAGATTCTTTTGGTACCTGGTACAGCACCCAGGCCACCGTTCTTTCACTCAAAGCGCTGTTAGAAAGTGTGCGCGCCGGGGCAGAAAATGTGGCAGCCGATGTGCAAATCAGCTTAAATGGTGGGCAGACCCGCACGGTCACCATCAACGACCAAAATTATGATGTGGTGCAGATGCAGGTCTTTGAAGATATTAACCTGGGACAGGAAAACGCTCTAGAAATCACCATGAATGGCAATGGCAACCTGATGTACCAGGTGACTACCAGCTACTACCTGCCCTGGGAAGACCTGGCCGCTTATCCGGAATTGATGCCGGTTGGCGAACCTGTCACGATCAATGTGCAGTATGACCGGACGGAACTGACGGTGAATGACACGGTCAGTGTGACGGTAACGGTTCAATTGAATGAGCCGGGTGCAAAATCCGAATCGGCAATGGTGGACCTGGGGCTGCCGCCAGGGTTCAGCGTGGAAACCCAAGACCTGGATGCCTTGGTGACTTATTACAATGACGTTCCGGAAGATTATGAATTTGCCAGCATCCAGCGCTATGAATTAACTGGCAGACAAATCTTGATTTACCTGACCAACCTGACTGAAGGAAAACCGCTGCAATTTACCTACCGGCTGCGCGCAAAATACCCGCTCAAGGTACAAAGCCCGGCAAGCAGTGCTTATGACTATTACAACCCAGACCAGATGGGCGAGAAACCACCTCAGGTGTTGGTAGTGCAACCCGGATCATAAAGTTTAGACTTTTTGGGCGGTGACCAGGCGGTTGCCGCCCTCATATCTTGCCTGTCGAAGCGCTAAATCCAACGATTGAAAGATTTCCTGGCTGTTTGTGCCGTGTTGTGGAAAATACGCCAATCCAATGGATAAGGTCAGAGGTGGGAAACCAGCAGCAGTGTGATGAATATCCAACTGGCTAAAGGTTATCCTCAGGCTGTCAATATGCTTCAACAAGACCTCTTCACCAATGGCGCTGCGGATGAGCACAATGAACTCATCGCCGCCAAACCGGCAGACAAAATCATTGGTATTGGTTGAGGATTGTAAGAAATGAGCAATCGAGCGCAGGATTTCGTCACCCTGGCTGCGCCCAAGCCGTTCGTTATACATTTTGAAATTATCAATATCCAGAATCAGCAAAGTTAACGGCCGTTTTTCCTGACTGGCGAATTTAATTTCATTGTCCAGCATTTCTTCCAAATAATGCCGGTTATACAGGCCGGTTAGCGGGTCGCGGATGGCCTGCATTCTTAAGGTCTCCCGCAGGCGCAGGTTAGAAAGAGCCAGTGCTAGCTGGCCGGCCAATGATTCGGCCACTTGCTGGTGGCGGTCATTCATGCCCCCGGCGGGGCATTGCAGGGTTAATAAACCAATTCCTTCCCCCTGGGCATTGAGCGGGATGCAAATCGCGTTTTGATCACTAGTATCGAGATGGCGGCAGCGCAACCCGCCCTGGTTGTAAGGTTCGGATAGGTGCAGGCGTCCCCGGCGCAGTCCCCAGCAATGCTCGGAAGGATAGGATGTTTCTCCGAGGCTGTCTTCGCCCCAGGTAACTGCATTTTCCAGGTGGTCTTGCGCTGGATCATAGATGGATAAACTGCCGGAATATTTGGGAAACAGGCGCACTGCGTACGTGCTGATCACGGAAAAGGCATCACGAACAGATAAACTAGATTGCAGCAGATTGTTCAGCTCATTTAATAAAGTGATTTCATGATTGCGCTGCTCCAGAATGTTAATTGTGTTGGTTAATTCCTGGTTCGTTTCCTGGAGGGTTTGTTCAACCTGTTTCCGATCCGAAATGTCACTGAGTACGCCGTCCAGGCGGATCAGTCCATTGGGGGCCGGGTATGCCTGGATGCTGTCGCGAACCCAGCGGTAACTTCCATCCGGGAGTGCAATTCGAATCTCGTTGTCGGTTGCATTCAACAGCCCGTTCGCCAGGGAAAAGCGGACCTGCTTTACATGCTCAAGATCATCTGGATGAATAATAGAATCCCACAGGAAGGGATTGCTTAAGAAATTTTCGGCTGGAATGCCGGTAATGTATTTAATTACCGGAGACACATATTGGAAGGAGTAAATTCCTTCCGGATTAATCACACCGCTCCATAACGCATCCGGTACACTGGACATGATCCGGTCAAGCTGCTCATTGGTTTTACGGATTAATTCTTCTGCCTGTTTGCGATCTGAGATGTCCCGGACAGCTACAAGTGATACCGGGTTTTCCTTGAGAGTGAACAGGCAGGCACTGATTTCAACCGGAAAATAGCTTCCGTTTGCCCGGATATTGATGGCTTCAATGGGCTGTTTAGGAAGTTGGTTCGCTAGAGATTCGGCATCCTTTGCGATCACATGGATATATTCAGGTCGGGCGATATCACGGACATTTTTGGTTAAAAATTCTTCCAATGAATAACCAAACATAGCGCAAGCGCTCTGATTGGCACCTACAATATTTCCCAGCGCATCTTCCAGCAGGATTGCATCCTGGACATTGTTAAAAATCCCGCGGTAGCGTTCTTCGCTTTCTCGCAGGGCATCTTCTGTTTGGGTGCGTTCTGTTACGTCCGCAAAAAGGAGCATATCGAGGACCTGGTTTTCCAATTCCACCTGGTTACTGGATACTTCTAGCCAGAGCGGTTTGCCCTGAGCAGTTTGTGCCTGAACGACAATGCCTGGATGCTGGTCTGAGGTCTTTTTTATGCTTAATTTGAAAATTAACTCATGCAGTTCTTTGGGAATCAGGCGCAGTGGGTTAAATTGTGTATTGTCAGGTGCGTCTGGCGGAAGTTGAAAAATCCGTCGAAGGGCTGGGCTGGTATAAACCAGCTTGTGTGTTCCGGGCTCTAAAATGGCAATACCTTCCTGTAAATTTTCCACCAGGGTGCGGTAGCGCTTTTCTGAACTGGCCAGCTGTGCTGTACGCAGGGTTACCGATTCTTCTAGTTGTTCCATTGTGTGTTGATCGGTAATTTTTTGCCAGAACATTAACAGGAAAATTGCCGCTAGAAGGGCTGTAAATCCGCCTGACCAAACCAGGTTGCGCACGTATTCAGTTTTTAAACCGGCCAGCTGGTAAATCTCATTTTCCGGAGTGGACATTCCGATGGTCCATGTTTCGTTTAAGACCTGGATGGTTGTCCAGGCAGCGTATTCACGCCCGCGCGCCGCAGAATAAATATGCCAGCCTGTCCCTTCACCGCCTTGTTGAACGGCTTGAATCAGCTCGGTAAAATGGTCTGCACCCTGGTTTGTTTGAATGGCAAACAACTCTTGAATGGTGAGAATTTGGCTTGGATTGGATAATCGCGAGTCGTAAATAACCCGGTTGGGCGAATATACCCATACGGCGCTTTGCGAATAGAATCCCATAGGGGAAACCAGCATTTGAATAATTTCTTGCTGGGTCTGGGGTGAAAACGATTCACCCGCTTGAATATGTGCGTCGAGCCAGGACCGAATTTCTTTGCTGACCGTGCGGACATGTTGAAGTTGAGATTCAATCCATCTCTGTCGAATGGTTTCCTGTCTCCGGTCATTGTATGAAAAAACGTTGATCCATAGGGCAGTTTCAATCAAAAGGAAAACTGCCCCAAGAAAAAGAATGAATGGCCGGAATCTGGTTGGTGGTTTCATTGCCAGGTTTTGAATTCGCTTAATGAAATGGTACTCACAAAATTCCCCCAAAAAGTGACATTAAAGGATGGAGGGAATCCCTGTGTTGGGGAAATCCCTCCAATCGTTCAATTTTATCGATTATACGACAAATTTGACCTTGAAATTAATTCACCTTTGTTCACGAATTTGAAAGGGCCGCCTGGGCTTTTTTGCTGCGAATGCCTCGCTGAATTGCTTTTTCAATTTCGATCACCAGGTAGCTGACCAATCCCGCTGCAAAAATTCTGATCCAGGCATCCATTCCAATAGGCGCGCTGTTGAAAAACTGGTTCATAAACGGTGCATACGTATATAACACTTGCAAGGCCAGCATCAGCGCGATACTGGCTGGCACCCACCGGTTGGAGAAGAAACCAAGTTGGAAGGATGAGCGGGTCAAGGAGCGGCAATTGAGCAGGTAGAAAATTTCGATCATAATGACCACGTTCACCGCCACCGTGCGTGCGGCAGCTGCTCCGGCGCCCTGAGCTAATTCCCATTCAAACAGGCCAAAAGCACCTGCGGAAATGAGCAGACCAACCAGGACCACGCGGAACATCAATGCCTTGGTTAAGATTGGCTCTTCCGGACGGCGCGGCGGCCTGGTCATGATATCCGTTTCTTTTTGTTCAACGGCAAGAACCAGTCCTAAAACACTGACCGCTACCATGTTGATCCACAACACCTGCGCGGGCAGAATGGGTAAGACGATGCCGAGCACAACGGCAAGCAAAATAATCAATCCTCCGCCGATATTGGTCGGCAAAGTCCAGGTAATAATTTTTGTAAGATTATCAAATACACCGCGGCCTTCTTCGACAGCAGCCCGGATGGTGGCAAAATTATCATTGGTCAGCACCATATCCGCAGCTTCTTTGGCCACATCGGTACCGGTAATCCCCATTGCGATCCCGATATCCGCCTGCTTCAAGGCCGGGCCGTCATTGACACCGTCTCCAGTCATGGCTACTACGTTGCCGGTGGTTTGTAAGGCTTCCACCAGGCGCAGCTTTTGTTCCGGAGAGACACGCGCAAATACATCGATGTTCTGTGCCACTTGAATGAGATCCCGGTCGCTGATTTCAGCCAATTGCTTGCCGGTCATTGCCTGTAATTTTTCACCGGAATGCCCATTGCCGAGGCCTAACTGGCTGGCGATGGCTGCGGCAGTGAGCGCATGATCACCGGTGATCATTTTGACCCGGATGCCAGCTCGCTGGCAGGCTTGAATGGCTTCAATTGCTTCTGGCCGGGGAGGATCAATCATGGCTTGCAAGCCCAGGAAGGTTAATCCTGTTTGGATGTCTGCATGGGAAAGATGATCCTGACCGGATGGTAACTCTTTGCTGGCAAAGGCCAGTACCCGCAGCCCGCGTTGGGCCAGCTCATCCACCTGCTGGTGGATGCTGCCGGGATCGACCGGGTTCGATTCTCCATCCGGGTTGATGGCGCAGGTTGACCGCTCCAGTAAGGCTTCTACTGAACCTTTTACCAGGGCAAGTCGCGGCTTGTTTTCTCCCTGGCTGTGGAGGGTTGCCATATATTGGTGTTGGGATTCGAAAGGAATGGCGTCCACCCGGCGGAATGATGTGTTCAATTCCGACAGATTCAAATTAACTTTGCGGCCCGAAACCAGTAAAGCGACTTCGGTTGGGTCACCCTGCGCATCCCAGGAACCATTCTTCTCAACCAACTGGCTGTCGTTGCATAACATTCCGGCGCGCAGCACGGCTTCCAGTGCTCCGTTGATTTCTTTGACCGGCTGACCTGTCAGGGTAATTTCTCCTTTGGGTGCGTAACCCGTGCCGGAAATATCATACCTTTGTTGGCCGATGACAACTTTTTGAACGGTCATTTGATTTTGGGTCAATGTGCCGGTTTTATCGGAGCATATGACGGTTGTACTGCCAAGGGTTTCTACAGCGGGCAGTTTGCGGATGATTGCCTGGCGGCGCGCCATGCGTGCTACACCTATCGAGAGGGTGATCGTCAGTGCTGCGGGCAGACCTTCAGGAATGGCGCTGACTGCCAGGGCAATGGCTGCCAGCAGCGTGTCTAAAATCGGCTGCTGGCGTATGGTTCCAATCAGCATGGTGATACCGGCTAATCCGAGGATGATGTATAACAAGAGATTGCTGACCTGGGATATTTTCCGGGTGAGCGGGGTTTCTAACGAGACTGCGGATGAAATTAATTGTGAAATCCGGCCAACCTCTGTGTAATTCCCCGTTGCGGTGACAATGCCTGTCCCCTGACCGTATGTAACCAGGGTTGAGGCATAGGTCATGTTGCGCCGTTCGGCCAGCACCGTGTCTGGTTCCAGGGTCAGGTTTGCTTCCTTAAAAACGGGCAGCGATTCGCCTGTGAGGGCTGCTTCTGCGACTTGTAAATCGCGGGATTGGATCAGGCGCAAATCTGCGGGGACTTTGTCACCGCTTTTCAGCAGGACGATATCCCCCGGAACCAGTTCCGCAGCAGGCAAGCGCTGCATCTCCCCAGCACGCAAGACAGTGGTCTCGGTTACCATTGTTTGTGCCAGGGCTTGAATGGCGTTTTCAGCGCGCGATTCTTGGATAAAACCAATAATCGCATTAATTAAGACCACGCCAAAAATGATTGCCGCATCGTTAATATCTTTGAAGATTGCTGTGATAACGGTGGATGCCAGCAGGATATAGATTAACGGGTTGTGGAATTGCAGCAGGAAACGCTGTAATGGCGTTTTGCCCTTTTGCCCAGTCAGAACATTCCGTCCAAACCGTTCCTGGCGGTGTTTGATATCAAACAGGTCCAGGCCTTTTTCCTGGCTGCTATCCAGAAGTTCAACGACTTCTTGATTGGGAAGGTGATGCCAATGTTTTCCAAGCAGAGTTTGCATAGGTTGTTATTTTGGTTATCCTACATCGTAAAGGTTCATAATTTTCGAGATAATTATAGAAGAGAGTGGCCGATTCCGGCAATACAAAAATTGTGCAAACCTTGTAAAAGCGATAGGTTACATCTCAATTAACAGGCATTTGCTGGATTTCCGGCGCAGCGGGCTTCTTTGGATACCCTTCAGATTGGCGAGAATCAAAAATGCCCTGGAATTTCAACATTCTCAGGGCATTTTGTTTCTCGGTTGATTGGATTACTGGCGGCTTTTCTTGATGATCAGGTATAAACCACCCAGGATCAGGCCAGCCGGAACGATGTAGTTGAACAATTTGAGTGATTCTAAGGCAGCTCCGCCTGCTACAATCGCTCCGCCGATGACGGCCATGATTCCGCCGGGAATAAGCGCCCATAAGTGCTTTTCTTTGGTGAACAGGCTGGAAAACAGCGGAATGGAGAACCAGCCTAAGGCAAAAGCAAGCAGGAATAAACCGCCGCGACCAGGCTCAGTGCTTATCAATGTCCAGGGACCTTCCAGCGCCAGAACCCCTAAGGCGATGCCGTTCAATACGCCGGCTGGAATCATCCAACCATCTGAGCGGGTGTAAATTCCCCAGGCAAGCATGACAATTCCGGGCAGAAAGACCAACAACAGACCGAAGTCAAAGAAGCGGGCCAAAAAGACGAGCAGACCGAGAGCGATCAATAAGCTGCCACCGATGATGGCTTTTGCACGAGCGGAAGGGGTTTTATTTTCAGATACAGTTTTCATGATTTCATCTCCTTGTTTTTTTTCAAGCACCCTGCAGTGCTTTTTGTTTGATTTGTTAATGCTATTTTACGGATCAGGGAAGCCAACAACCAGTGCCGCAGGATAGAAGTGCATTGCAAAAAGATAGAGATTTACCCATGACTTTTGGGGGATACCAACAAAAAACGGCGGTCAACAACCGCCGTTTTCATAACCATGATCAAAGAGAAATCGCTCAGGGAGCAGGTTCAATACTGACAATATCGCCAAAGGCGTTAATTTTTAATGTCCAACGGCTGCCGATCTGCGCCTGCTGGAATAATGATTCATCCTGGGTTGTGTACAGATATTCTTTCTCTGTCGTTGCAAATTGAATGGTATATTTCTCGCGAATTTCACCCAGGCGCTGCCCGCTGGCAATTTGCGGCGAGGGGAACACGGGCTGCAGATCCTGTCCCTCCAGGGTTACCTGATCCACTTCCACCCATTCATCTTGTGTGTATTCGCAATATTCTTCATAAACTTCATAGGTGCAGTCCTGGACAACCTCACCATAACCGGTTCCTTGGTCAATGGTGTAGGGAGTGCCGCAAACTTCCGTGGAGACCGGGGCGGGTTCTGATTGTTCGCCGTAAAACCGGTATTCGCATTTGCCAACCGGAGCACCTGCCGGGATACTTTCTTTCCAATCCTGGCGGGTAACGGGTTGCAGCGCTTCAACCGGTACACTGGTCATCCAGTTGACTTGCTCAACGGTGCCGGTGACCGACTCGGATTTTCCCAGTAATGTGATGACCCAGATGCATAAGCCCATCAGAACGGCGGCCGCGGCCACAATCAAAATGATGATCAATGGGCTTAATTTCCGGGTGGGTTTGACTGCGGCAGGGGCGGCTTTCTGGCTTGCCAGGGGAGCTCCGCAATTTGCACAGCGCAGTGCGTTAGCCGGGTTGGGCTGGTTGCAGTTAGGGCAGTTTGTTTGAGGAACAGGCTCACTGCGGAATGCGCCGATTACCTGACCGGATTCCCGGCGGGTGCCTTCTTTAAGATCAGCACCGCATTGGCTGCAAACGGCAGTATTGGCGGGGTTCCGCGTACCGCAAAAGCCGCAATGGATATCTGCTGCAGAAGCTGCAATAGGTTGGGCGGCTTCTCCCTGGATGATTTCTTCACCGCTCACCTGCTCAAAGGTAACATCGGCTGGCTGAGGGCCGCCGCAGCTTAAACAAGTTTTTTCCGGGCCGGGATTTTTCCCTCCGCAGCGCGGGCATGTCCATTGTAATTTCACATAACCAACTGATTTTCGCGCCATGAACCTCTCCGACTTTTTTGTTCAGTATAAAGGATAGTTTCGATGTAAGTCAATCAAGCAGACGTGTAACTTTTATTTTTTACCGGAAAAACAAAACCCCGGGCGGATTATCCCAGGGTTGCGGTGGTTGGGTCAATGGCTTTACCGTTGACGCGGATCTCATAATGCAGGTGAGGTCCGGTGGAGTTACCGGTGTTACCGGAAAGCCCAATGACGCTTCCCGCATTAACCATTTGTCCAACCTGCACAGGGATCTCAGAGAGGTGAGCATAATAGGTGCGGTATGCACCGTTATCAACAATGACCAGATTGCCGTACCCCTGGTCATTCCAACCGGCGTAGATGACCTGGCCGTCCATTGTGGAAACGACCGGCGTACCTACGGGAATCCCAAAGTCCAATCCGTTATGGGATGCGTGGAATTGTTGGGTCAAGACACCGCCGACCGGCCGTCCAAAGGGGATGGGATTGGCCCCGTTGTATTGAATGTTGGCCATTGCGGAATTTGAGTAGGCAGCCATCGAATAGGCTGAATTGGTATAGGCAGTTGGCAGCGTGTACGGCTGCGTGACAGGTTTTTGCTCATTGGTTTGCAGGTCAAGTAGCTGTTCAACCAGCATCATCATCAACGGTGCGAGCATATTGCTGCTGCCCATTCCGCCTTCCAGCCCGCCTGAACTCATCCCGGAAGACATTAATAAAGAAGAGAGCATCTCCTGGAAAGATGCCATCGGATTCGCCGGACTGGCTGGAGATGTGCTGGTCTGTCCGGTCGATGTATTGGTGTAATAAGGATTAATCGAGTCAATCATCGTACGCTAGTATAGCCAGTCTGATCTGGCTTGTCAGTAAAGGAAACATAAAATCAGATCAAATTGGGAAGGATTTTCGTGCAGAATACGTTTATCTCTTCTTTACGCATTATTCAGTGAGGTTTTACGGATGCTTATCCCTAAATCCCATATATTAAATACGCGGTCCGAATATTTGTGGTTACCGTATGCCTTTAATGATGTATTGGAGACCTATGTCATCTCAGTCAGGTGTAACAATTTCTGAACTGAAAATCCGCAAGATCATGGGGCGGACTTATCTCAACGATAACCGTTTGAGAGAGGCTGTCCATGAATTTTGCGCTATCTTAAATGAGTATCCTGACGACATTGAAGCCCTAGTCACATTAGGCAATTTATATCTGGCAAGTGGTGACGGCGCAACCGCCAGGCGGTTGTTCCGTCAAGCGCTGAACAATGATCCGGAGAATGCCTTAATTTCTCAGCAGGCTGAATTAGCTGAAGCGGAATCGGAAGATTGGGTGGGTGAATTGCTGCCCACCGAGACGAATGCGATTAACCGGTTATTAGACCGGTTGTATGCTGAGAAAAACGGCATCAGCAAAGCGCGGATGCGCAAAGCTGCTGCGCGGTTGGAAGAAATATTGCAAAGTCCTAACCCGGCCGAGGTGGTTGCCCAGTATTTGGATGAGATTGACCAGATGGTACCGGCTTTGCTTGAAATTAACATTCGCCAGGCAAAAGAAGAGGGCAAACCAGAACTGGTCGATTCTTTGCGAGCGATGCAATCAGAAATGGTTGCCCAGGTGGACCTGGAACCGGAAAATCACATGGAATGGACAGGTTTATTTGGGGCCAATTTCCAGGGGCATGTCTGGTTGTTAACCGATGAATCCAACCACAGCCAGCGAATTGGTTTGGTTAAAGAAGCCTTATTAGGATTAGGCTGCCAGGTTACCGAGGCGGTGAATCTCAATTTATCGGGAAGCAGCAAGCCGGATGTGGCGATTGCCAGTAATCCACATACCAACCCAAATGTCTTAGAGAGTATGGCTGCTTTATCTGCGCTGAAAATCCCGATTATTGTTGATCTGGATGATGATTTTGAACAGATGCCGGTTACACACCCGCGGTATGCGGCGGCTGGATTGCGCACACCGCTGCGTTCGCGCGCTTACACAGCCGCATTGGTGATGGCTTCTTTGGTTACCGTGCCTTCGGAGATGCAGGCCTGGTTGCTGCGGCAGAGCGGTTTTCCGGTGGCCGTCTTACCGATGGGATGGTCTAAACAGAATCCGTTGTGGGAAAAAAATTCCAATCCGCGCGATATGATCAATATTGGGTGGGTTGGCGGCACGGGGCAGATGGAAGACCTGACAATGGTCCGGCGAAGTATCTTGCGGGTTATGCGCGAATTTCCTCATACACAAATGGTTGTGATCGGAGATCCACAGGCTTACCGCCTGTTTGATACCCTGCCGGATTCGCGCAAAATGTTTTTACCCGAGTTGAACATCAATGAACATCCGTATTTATTGGGACAACTGGATATCTTATTGCTGCCGCTAAGAAATGCCCCCTATTATCAATCCCTTTCAGATGCTCCGTTGGTGGAGGCAGGCATTAAAGGTGTGCCCTGGATTGCCTCGCCGATCCCGGCTGTTG
>JAJUJY010000115.1 GCA_029265085.1 Chloroflexota bacterium | reverse complement strand
TATGGGCATTTTTAAAGTGGCAAAAAAAATCATGGTTAACAGCGGTGCCAATTGCCTTTGCTTTTAATGCAAAATATTCAACCATCCCTTTAATTCTTTTAGGATTTTCCTGGATTGGATGGATTTGCTTTTCAAACAAGGGAAAAATTCGCCAATTTTTATTTAACGGTCTGGTATATGGTTTTTTAATCTTGTTGATCACATTTGCATTAAATCCTTTCTTATGGAAGTCACCAATGCATGCCGCAGCGGCGGCCTTTCACGCAAGAAGCGAATTGGTAAGCAATCAAGTAAATGCCCTTCAAAGCAAGAATGCGGATCAGGTCCTCAGCACCCCACTGATGAGGTTTCTGGGCTTAATTTCCCATACATATTTTTCTACACCAGCAATTGAAGAGGTAGGCAACTACACTGCGCAAACAGAATCAAGCAAAAATATTTATTTATCCAACCCAATAAACCATTTAATGCGGTCGTTCATCGGAGGATCAATCTACTTTTTATTTACACTGATGGGAATAACTGTTGGAACAATCAATATTTTAAAGAATGGAATCCCTAAATCAACTCCGGAAACAATCTTTCTGATTGGAACCATACTTGAGACAATTTTTATCCTGGTGTTTGTCCCATTACCATTTCAGCGTTACTATCTACCATTACTGCCGTTTTATATTTTCTGGGTAGGATATTTCTGTAACTTTGTGATAACTACTATTGGCACACGGAATAAAAAAGCCCTGGAATATCTTCCAGGGCGGTGAAATCAGAAATATTTTTAGATATGACGGAAATAAACGCGGTGATTTTTATAGGGTTTACCACCAACATTAATTAAATCTTTACGCATCTGAACTGCTGTCTCTGCTACCTGGGTTAATTCAAAATGCTCAAAATCGTATTGATGTATGGTCTTATCCATTTCTGCATACAACAAAGCATTACCTCCCCGGCCGTGGAATTCAGGCAAAATTCCAGCCCCATTCAACGAGACCCACTTGGTCCGTTTCATATCTAACAGCAAATCAGCAATCGAAAGTGGATTAATTCGTCCTTTCGCGCGCTGCAAAGCTGCCGAAACATCCGGGAAGCCAAATAAGAAACCGACAACTGCTTCTTTATGCATTATCAACTTAATTAATCTTGGATCAGCAACAGATAAAAGATTATCCGTCAAGAATTTAACCTCTCGATCGCTGAGTGGATAATATTCCCAATTATTGATAAAAGTTTTATTGTACGCTTCTCCAATTGGTTTAGCCCAAGATCGTAATTCTTTGCTGCTCGCAAATGTCTTCACTGTGAAAGTTCCACGCTCCTGAATTCTACGGGCTACTTCGTGAACTTTTTCAGGAAGATGGAAACTATCACGATGCATGTAGCAAGAAACAAAATCAACTTCCTTTTGGAATCCTAATGTTTCAATCAGGTTAACATAGTACATTGGGTTATAGTTCATCATGGTCATCATTTGGCGATTTTCAAATCCTTCAACCTGCAACCCGTAACCATCAAATGCACTAAAACCTTTTGGACCAACAATTTCATTTAATCCGCGCTTTTGTGCCCATTCGGCAGCCGCGGCAAACAGTTCATTTGCTACTTCCTGGTCATCCACACATTCAAACAGATAAAATTGGGCAATCTGTGTCCCATGATATTGGTTAAATGGTTTATTTTCCATGACGCTAATTCGGCCAACAATTTCATTATTGCGTTTTGCAACAAAAAAGTCGCCTTCAGAACGTTCATAAAAAGGATGTTTTTGCCGGTCTAACATAACCCGGATATCATTTAATATTGGCGGCACCCATTGAGGAATATTTTTATAAATCTTAAATGGGAACTTAATAAACGCCTCCACCTGGGCTTTATTTTGCGTGTCAATAATTTCAATGCTCATAGGATACCCCTCCCAATTCACAAAATATGATCAAAATAACAGCAAATTCTCAGTATACCGCGTTTCACTGGTAATGCAACTAAACCCAGGCTAGGATATTGACAACGAAAACGGTATAATCAGACTATGTCAGGCTGATTTATCTATTTTCCAGCCTTGATAAAAGGATACCTATGCAAACGGTCAGATTGCTTGTTGGTACAAGAAAAGGCGCGTTTATTCTCACCTCAGATGAAAAACGCCGTGATTGGCAAATCAACGGTCCACATTTTGCCGGATGGGAAATCTATCATATCAATGGTTCACCAGCTGATCCCAATCGTTTATATGCTTCACAATCAAGTAGCTGGTTTGGTCAATTGATCCAACGATCTGAAGATGGGGGCAAAACTTGGGCACCGGCAGGAAATCAATTTATTTATAGTGGAGATGCAGGAACTCACCAGGGATTTGATGGCTCACAACAACCCTGGAAATTTAATCGCGTCTGGCAGCTGCAACCATCGTATGAAGACCCCGAATTGGTTTATGCTGGCGTCGAAGATGCGGCCTTGTTTATCAGCAAAGACGGCGGCCAAAATTGGACCGAACTTGCAGGTTTGAGAAATGCCAAGGGGCATCTCTGGCAGCCTGGTGCAGGTGGAATGTGTTTACACACCATCCTGATTGATCCATCCAATCCCAATCGAATGTTCGTTGCAATTTCTGCAGCGGGTGCCTTCCGCACAGATGATGGCGGCGAAACCTGGCTGCCTATCAATCAGGGTTTGATTTCTGGTTTCGAATTACCTGATCCATCCGCTGAAGTGGGTCATTGTGTCCATAGCATAGCGCTACATCCATCCCATCCGGATGTTATCTTTATGCAAAAGCATTGGGATGTGATGCGCAGCAACAATGCGGGAAACCATTGGTTTGAAATCAGCGGAAATCTGCCAAGTGATTTTGGTTTTCCAATCGCAGTCCACGCCCATGAACCGGAAACAATCTACGTTATTCCAATAAAAAGCGATTCTGAACATTATCCTCCGGAAGGGAAATTAAGAGTTTATCGCAGCAAAAGCGGCGGTAACAATTGGGAAGCGCTGACCAATGGACTACCCCAGGAAAACTGTTATGTTAATGTTTTAAGAAACTCTTTAACAGTGGATCGATTTGATTCATGCGGACTTTATTTTGGAACAACGGGTGGGCAGATTTACGCTTCATCAGATTCTGGGGAAACCTGGTTACCAATTGTTCGAGACCTGCCCGCAATCTTATCTGTTGAAGCTCAAACATTCTGATGGTTCGCATTGAAATTCCTTATCACCTGCGTCAAGTTTCTGGGGCAGACCGCATAATTCAATTGCCCGTCCCAGATCCAGTCACCCAGCGTTCTATTCTGGATACATTGGAAGCAGCTTACCCAATGCTTCGTGGAACGATTCGTAATCCCTTGACCGGAGAACGGCGGCCTTTTATACGCTTTTTTGCCTGCGGTGAAGATTTCAGTCACGAACTACCTGATACGCCGCTGCCTGAAAATATAGCAAACGGCACAGATATTTACAGAATTGTGGGTGCAATGGCTGGCGGGTGAAAATCCTTGGCAAAATACCGATTAGATTTGAATCAACCATGACGGAAAACGAAAACCAATCCACAGGAAAAACGACCCATGACCAACCGGCTTTCACAAGAGAATTCCACATACTTACTCCAACATGCACATAATCCTGTCGATTGGTACCCATGGAATGAAGAGGCTTTGTCTCGTTCCAGGTCGGAAAATAAGCCAATTTTCCTATCGATTGGGTATTCCGCCTGCCATTGGTGTCATGTGATGGCGCATGAATCATTTGAAGATCCTGCTGTTGCCGAATTTCTAAATCAATATTTTATTAATATCAAAGTGGATAGGGAAGAGAGGCCGGATCTGGACAGCATTTATATGAATGCTGTTGTTGCCATGACAGGTCAGGGCGGTTGGCCTTTATCAGTATTTTTGACTCCAGATCTAAATCCATTTTATGGCGGAACCTACTTTCCACCAGTTCCACGTTATAACATGCCTTCGTTCTCGCAATTGATTTTAAGCATCCAAAAAGCATGGCAAAATGATCATGAAAAAATTAATGCAGCAGGAGAAGATTTTCTCACGCATTTAACATCCGGAAAAGCATCAGTTATTCATAAGAATCAACATTTATCGCCTGAAATTCTTGAGTCGGCAACAAAAATACTAATAGAATCCTATGATTGGCACTACGGTGGTTGGGGTCATGCACCTAAGTTTCCTCAACCAATGACGATTGATTATCTCCTTAATCAAAGTGTTAAAGGGAATCAAAATGCCTTAGCAGTAGCTTCACATGCTCTAGAATCCATGCAGCGTGGTGGAATGTATGACGTAATTGGGGGAGGTTTTCACCGATATAGTGTTGACTCCGAATGGAAAATTCCCCATTTTGAGAAAATGCTATACGACAATGCGCAATTGTCTCTTGCGTACCTTCATGGATATTTAATTACCGGTAATGAATCTTTTAGACAAACCGCAACCGAAACTCTTGATTTCATCCTGAGAGAGATGACCCATGAATCTGGTGGCTTTTATTCAAGTTTAGACGCCGATACCGATGGAGTAGAAGGTAAAACTTATCTTTGGAGTAAAGATGAAATTGAGCAACTAATTACAGATACCTCAGATTGGGAATTATTTAATTCAATATACGAACTTCCAACAAAAGGCAATTTTGAAGGCAAAATTATCCTGCAAAAGAAAAATTCAATAAATAATCTTGCCAATTCCCTTTCAATAAAACCTGATCTACTGACAGCAAAACTTAAAGAAATTCATTCGAAACTTCGTGAAGCCCGCGATAACCGTACCCAACCTGGGGTTGATAATAAAATTATTTTGTCCTGGAATGCACTTACCTTAAGGGCATTATCAGAAGCGGCAAGATATTTAGATGACCAACGATACTTATTGGCTGCCCAGCAAAATGCAAATTTTCTTCTAAATGAGCTATTAAAAAATGCCGTTCTGTATCATGCCTGGCGGGATGGAAAAGCCTTTCAAAATGCATTTCTGGAAGATTACGCTGCCTTAATTATAGCCCTTCTTGCTTTATACCAGTCGGATTATCAAGATCATTGGTATGCTGTAGCAAAGAAATTAACTGATAAGATGATCTCCTTATTTTACTCAAGCGAAGGTGGATTTTTTGATGTTCCAGACAAACAAAAAGATTTAATTTATCGACCACAGGATCTTCTTGATAATGCCACTCCTTCAGGAAATGCACTGGCGAATTTAGCCTTAATTTGGATGGGATCATTTACCGAAACCGCCAGTTATCCACAGATAGCTGAAAATAATTATTCGAATCTCTCTGAACAGGCTGCTAGATACCCAACAGCTTTTGCTTTTTCGTTGATCGGCATAGATTTGCTTTTAAACCCAATAAAACAAATCGCCGTGATCATTCCTGGAGAATCTCCACTTACGCTGGAAATCCAAAAAGCAGTATGGCGAAAATATGCCCCCTATTCTTTCGTGGCAATTGGCATCGAGAATAACATCCAAAATTCTCCTGAGCTGCTTCATCATCGATCAAGCATAGATAACAAGCCAACTTTCTATATTTGTGAAAAATTCACTTGCAAAGCTCCAACTACCGATCTCGAAATTTTGCTCGATCATTTCCATTAATTTTAGTGGGAAGTTAAAAATTGAATCAGTCTTTGAGTAAATTGCTCTGGTTGATCGGCAATTATTGCATGCCCGCTATTTTGAATAATGATATGCTCAGAATTTTTTATACCTTTTCGTAATTCACTTTGGTTCTGAAGTGGAACAGTGGTGTCTCGGTCACCAGAAATGACCAATGTTGGGCATTGAATTCTTGACAATTGATTCCGAACATCAAACATAGCTAAAGAAATCATCGCCCACCGATAAGCCGTGGGATTAGCAGATCGAATATCATTGATAAGTTGAGCTCGCAGTTCCGCTTGATTTTCATTCGGTAGAACACGCCATGCAACCATTTCGGCCTGTGCTTTCGGACCACGTATAATTGACTTAATCCCTCTACGAGAGAAATATAACCACTCGTTCAACCTTTTTGGCTTCAAACATGCAAAAGTGTTGACTAAAACCAAGCGTTCAATTGATTCAGGATAATTTAATGACAATTGAATAGCAATCGTTCCGCCCATAGAAATTCCAACTACATTAAATCTGGTAAGATTAAGTTCTTGCATAAAATTCCACAACTCATTAGCAGTTTCCGAAATTGACCAATGCGTTTGATTCCACTTTGATTCACCAAAACCTGGAATATCTACCGCAATTGGGCGAAATCCAATTTCGCTCAGTCGTTCGAGTTGATATACCCAGGAATTACCCCTGGAACCTAATCCATGCAAAAATAAAATCGGGACAGAATGTTTAGGAGCAGGATCAATAAAAAATATATGATTCTTTGAATGTGTCTTTCCCATTTTGGGTTTCCTGATTTTTTGATTTTTTAAATCCCTTGCGGATATAATACAACAAATGGAGGTGAACATGGAAAAATTTATCATTGAAGGTGGAATTCCATTACAAGGTGAGGTAACCCCAGGCGGCAATAAAAATGCAGCATTGCCAATTTTGGCCGGCTGCCTTCTCACGGATGAGCCCATCATTCTACACAATGTTCCAGATATCACCGATGTAAAAACAATGCGGGCGTTAATGGAATCTTTAGGAGTTCAAGTAACACCGATAAACTCCCACAGCTGGCAATTTCAAGCAAAAGAAGTTCGACCAGCAAATTTAGATCCCGATCTGACAAGAAAAATTCGCGCATCCATTTTGTTGGCAGGTCCCATGACAGCACGCGCAGGCGAATTGCATCTCCCCCCGCCAGGCGGAGATGTTATCGGTCGGCGTAGAGTAGATACACATATTTTGGCCTTAAAAAAACTTGGCGCAAATGTTAACTACGATCGTAGTTTCCATTTCTCCGCTAAACAACTGGTGGGTGCGGATATATTATTGGACGAGGCCAGCGTTACAGCGACTGAAAACGCTATTATGGCTTGTGTTACCGCAAAAGGATCCAGCATCATTCGAAACGCTGCATCTGAACCCCATATCCAGGAATTATGTCATTTTCTCAATCTTCTAGGGGCAAAGATTGAAAATATTGGTTCTAACACCCTCCACATTCAAGGGGTAGATAAATTACATGGTGGTGAATTTACAATCGGACCAGACTATCTGGAGGTTGTTAGTTTTATCGGTGCCGCAGCCGTAACACACGGGTCAATCCGGATTAAAAATGCCGGTCCTGGGTATCTAGATATGATTCGCTTAGTTTTTGGCCGGCTTGGTGTTCGATGGGATGTTGAAGGAGAAGACATTATTGTACCAGCCGATCAGGAACTCGTTATCGAACCCGACCTTGGAGATGCGATCCCTGTGATCAGTGTTATGCCCTGGCCATCCTTCCCGACCGACTTAATGTCGATTGCATTAGTCGTTGCAACTCAATCCAAAGGCACCATCCTTTTCCATGATTGGATGTACCCATCTCGCATGTTCTTCACAGATAAATTGGTTGGCATGGGTGCCCAAATCGTTTTATGTGACCCACACCGCTGTATCATTCAAGGGCCTACTGAATTGTATGGAGAAAAGATGGAAAGCCCAGATATCCGCGCTGGTATGGCATTGGTTTTGGCTGCTCTCTCGGCTCGAGGAAAATCAGTTATCCGAAATATCGGACAAATTGATCGGGGATATGAGAAAGTAGATCAAAAACTGGCTGCCCTCGGTGCAAAAATTGATCGGCAGCATGAGTAAAGTGTATCAAAAAAGAGACCCCAACCGGGTCTCTTTTTATCATTGTATTAGGACACTGCTACGCCGCAGATTGAACAACTTCTAAAAATTGATTTAAGATATCACGCAACATCCCTTCAGGTAATGCACCAACCTGACGATGGACAATTTTCCCGTTCGCCACGAACAACATCGTTGGAATCCCTTGCACTCCAAATCGAGACGCCCAATCAGGATTCTCATCCGTATTTACTTTGGCAACGATTAATTTCCCAGCATATTCTTTTGCCAACTTATCTAAAATTGGCGCAACCATTCGGCAGGGACCGCACCACGGCGCCCAAAAATCAACAATCACGGGTAATGTAGATTGTAAAACACTTTTCTCGAATTCTGCATCTGTCACATGTTGGGGTTCGCTAATCATTCTGGACTCCTTAGCAATTTACATCATGCTCAAACTTTAATTAGTATAACATACTCAATAGTTAGATGCAGGCACTCGAAAAAGGTTACATTAACAAATTCAACCTAGGAATTGGTATCAGAATGACTGGCTTTCCTGTGGTCAGTACTATACCAACCACTTCCCTTAAAAACAACAGCGGGCGTGTTGAATAATCTCCTTACTTGCATATGCCCATTCGGACAAGCTTGCTTTGTGTTAACTTCCGAAAACTCCAACTTTTTTTCAAAAGTTTTTCCACAATCTTCGCAAACAAATCGATAAACTGGCATATCAAATTCCTCCAAAGTATGGTTAAAAATAAAATAAACCATTTGCATAAGAAACTAGCAAATGGTTTATTAATTTTTTATAAACAAAAACTGGCAGGCTAAGACCCTGATTTTTCCCGGTTGTAATCAACAAAACGATAGCCAACCCCTCGTTCCGTTAATATATATTTCGGGTCCGTTGGATCATCTTCCAACTTTTGCCGCAAATAATTGACATATAAGCGAACATAATGCGGTTCGTCACGATATTCGTACCCCCAAACCTTTGAAAGAAGTTGGTCGTAGGTTAGTACCCAGCCGGCATTTTGTACCAGATGATACAAAAGTCGATATTCAGTTGGGCGCAGTTTTATTAATTGGTCATTTACCCACACTTCTCGGCGTCCAAAATCAATTTTTAAACGCTCATCAACCTGGATGACTTCCCGAGATACTAAACCGGCAGATTCCGTTCTTCTTAATACAGCCCGTACTCGGCTAACCAACTCTCTTGGGCTGAATGGCTTTGTCACATAATCATCTGCACCTAATTCCAGACCGCGAACGCGATCATCTTCTTCTCCCTTGGCTGTCAGCATAATCACTGGCACTGCACTGACCTCTCGGACCATCTTAAGCACTTCAAAACCATCCAGGTCGGGCATCATGACGTCTAAAATGACTGCGTCGGGCATCGAATCCCGAATTTTCTGAATCGCCTCTAATCCGCGATACGCCTCAACCACCTGAAAACCATCGTGTTCAAGATTAAGTCGTATGAACCGCGCCATTCGCTCTTCATCATCAACTACTAAGATCAATCGATTTTTAAAACTATCGTCCATCTTGTTTTTACTCCCGAACGAACGAGATAATCTCTTCCTCTTCGCCCGATGGTAAGATTTCGATAAATGTAATTCGTTGAAGTGGATATAAAACTGTGTTTACATTGGGATCTAAATAATGCAGGTCTTTACCATCCCTGCGCCTTGGATTCTTCAACACCAGGAGCGTATCTGTAGTCTCGGGCAAATTTTCAATTTCGCCGAGAACCGGATCCTCATTCAAAATGTGAATAATAATACTTGGCATATCTCGACTCCAATTAGAAATTCATTTTTGGATAATAATTTGAATTCTCATTTTTCCTAAAGCGATCATATCATTGTTTTTGACAGGATAATCTACATGAGGAACTATTTTTTGACCATTAACCCGAGTTCCATTGGATGAACCAAGGTCCATGATCGAAATCCTTTGTTGTCCAACCTTGATGGTTGAATGCAGCCTGGAAACCCCTTGAGCATAGGCATTAAATTCAGACAAATCAACATCGGGCAGAATAGGTTGTCCTTCGGATATTCTACCCAAAGAATACTCTGTTCTGCCTCTTAAATGTATAATCCGTCCGCTATCCATAACATTTAACAATATTTCTGGATCTTCATGGATATACGTGGTCTCAACAACTGCAGCCGGAAGATGATTTGCATTTTGGATTTCAACATTCCCGTTTGTTTGGACTGGGTTTGGTCCAAAATTTTTCGTGTTCAGGCTGCTGGAAACAGACAATTGAGCACCACATTCACTGCAAAATAATGCGCCGATTAATTCCGCATGTTGGCAATTAGGACATTGGATCATTTATCACTGCTCCGGTGCTGGTAATAATAATAAAGACCGTGTGCCATACTTAATCCTTTTATCCCCCTCTTTGCTAAATTGATGGCTTCCCCGTATATGTTCAGCCTCATTCAATACAGTTTGAGCCAGTTTTCGATCCCCATGCGCAATTAAATGAGTAGCCAGATATTGCAAATACTTCCCTGCAATATGATAATTCCCCGAAGCCACTTCTTTTCGGGCTTTTTCCTGCAATCGGTAGAGCGTCAATTTTGACATCGCTTGGTAAATTTCTGGCACTACTTTTTCACTTTTAAGCTCAACATCCACGCTGCGCTTCATATTGAGGAATATCCGAAAAGTGTGGATTGGTGAGGATGGGATTTCCATCGTAATCCGTCCCTGGGCAAACTTCACCTCCTGAATATATTCAGGTATTGGCTGAACAATGAACTCCAAAATAAAACTGATCTTATTGCCGAATTCAAGATTGCTGAGATTAATCGGTGAGTTCGTTGATAATGGAGTTAGTTCTGGATGAATTTGAAATGCATATTGTAATTCAACCGTGTCATCACACTCAAAATCAATAGAGACATTTCTTGCATATGATGTATTAATTGACGAAAGTTTCTGTTCAAAGAATAAATATAAATCATCAGCCGTTGAAACATAATTGGCATTACTACCGCCAAGGCTGGCTAATTTATCTAAAAATTCATCATTCCACTCATCCCCAATACCGAATGCACTGATATTAATTCCCTCTTCCCGTGCTTTTCCAGCTAACTCATAACAAGCCTGCTCGTCACCATAAGTATGCCCATCAGTAATCAGGAAAATATGATTTGCTGAATTTCCCGCTTGCCGCCGGATGGTTTGATAAGCCAGATCTAGTCCATAAAAAATTTCAGTAGCCCCGCCAATCTGCATTTGGTTAATCAAACTTTCAATTTTTATGACCTCAAAAGCCTTTGTGGGAGGAACCAACACCTCAGCCCGATCACTAAACCCAATCACTGATATGGTGTCATTTTTTCGCAGTTTACTCAATAAACGGCGTACATTTGCCCTGAGCATTTCAAACCGGTCACCTCGCATAGAAGTGGACCGATCAATAACAAGACAAATGTGCACTGGTGGAAATACACTTAAGTTCATCAATGAATGACAATGAATATCCACCAATGCATAAATTAATTGCGGTTCAGATAATTTTGTTACTGATGAGCGGCTGAATGTTACTGAATAGGTTACTTCGGCTGAAGACTTGGCCTCATCTGATAAATAGGAATTGTAATCTGCCCTTTTTTGGGGATTGGATAATATTTCGTAGGCTTCTTGAATTTGAACAAATAATTGATTATCGTCAATGTTTGGATTGATATCCGGGTGTAATCGGCGGGCAGCTTCAAAATATGCCGCCCTAATTTCATCCGGTGTAGCATCATAAGGTAAATTAAGAAGGTTATAAAAGTCAAGCCCCATAGTATTATAAATACTGCACTAAGATCACACTGATATTATCAGGGCCGCCAGCACTGTTTGCAGCGTCAACCAGGTTTTTACACGCTATAGATAGTGTGCGAGAGCTAGTAACAATTTGGAATATTTCATTATCGGATATCACCCCCCAAAGCCCATCACTACAAATTAATAAATACCCTGGATGCGGCATTTGATATGTATGAATATCTGGCCGGAAAGGTTCTGCCTGTCCTAAGGCCCGGTACAAAACATTTCGCTGCGGATGAACCTTCGCCTCTTTTTCAGTAATTTGCCCAAGATCTATTAATCGTCGTACAAGAGTATGGTCGTGCGTAATTGATTGAATCCTGCCATCGGGATAAATAAAATAGGCTCTACTATCACCGACATGAGCAATTGTCGCCTGTTCACCAACAACCAAAGCTGCTGTAAGAGTCGTTCCACCGCCAGGAGCTTTTCGTAAAACATATTGGTGAGCTTTATTAACTGCATCCTCCACAACTTCTTGCAAACTTTCGGTCTGCCCCTGAGAATCTACCCCAATATAGGGCAAATACAATCTTGACATCACGTACTCAGCAGCAACCCGTGCAGCCACCCCACTAGCAACCTCGCCGTTTTCATGACCGCCCATTCCATCTGCCACAATAAATATACCAAATGGTATTTCCGTATTAACATCAGCCAAAATGGAACTTAAAGCAAATATTGTGTCTTCATTATGGTCACGCTGCATCCCAACAGATTGCCCTGTTCCAACGATAAGTTGGGCTGGTTTCATTGAAATTGGCGATGCAGAAACAGCCGCCAACTGTTCTTCAGTTAATGGTGCTGTTTGAATGGCTACAGGAACCTCTTTTGCATCTTTTTTTTCAAAAATCTTTTTTAAAAAATTCTTCACGATCCCTCCACCGCTTTTTTGCTAAGCAGTCGTTGCATAATAATTATGCAATCAGTGCGTACAACATATGGTCAGACGATCCAAAGAATACAACGTCATTAAAAATCAATGGCAACCCCGTAACAGGGCCATCTGTTGAAAATTTCCAGCGCAGCCGACCGGTTTTATATTCCAGACAATAAAAAGTACCATCTGCACCGCCGCAATAAAGATTATCTTTATAAACAATTGGCGATCCGCTGATTTGATGGTTCGTTTTATACCGCCAAATTTCTTTTGCACTGTTTGCATCCAGACAATACAGGTTGCCATCTGCCGATCCAGCAAAAACATAATTTTCATATCGATATGGTGATGAAATCGAGCCCTTCTCCATCCGGTATCGCCAGATAATCCAACCCGATTTTGAGTCTAAAGCATAAAACGTAGAGTCGAGCGAAGTAAAATACACAATCCCTTGCGACACGTATGGCGATGAGGTGATCGCCCTTTTCGCACGGAAGCGCCATTTTGACTGCCCGCGCAGATCAAGACAAATTAAATCTCCTGCTTCAGTGCCAAAATAGATAAAATCATTAGCTAAAGAAGGAGATGAACGAATAGGCGAGCCTGCATCATATCGCCAGGCAGGCCGTGTTGTTAATAAATTAATCGCATAAAAGAAGCCGTCATCCGAACCTATCAATGCATGGCCTTCTGCCACCCGTGGTGAACATCGCACAGGTCCTTCAGTCTGATAGCTCCAAATTAATCTTCCAGTTCGAGGTGCGACTCCGTAAATATGCGAATCTTCTGATCCAAAGATCACCATGTCTTGCAGCACAACCGGCTTACTGACAATTCCCCCTTGGGTTGGGAATTTCCACTCAAATTCACCCGTTGTTGCATTTATCGAATACAAATTATTATCATACGAGCCGATAAATATAGACCCGTTATCATAAACTGGTGAACTTCGTATTTCGTCTTCGCACTTAAATACCCATAGCGGCTTGATCGTTTGTTCTTTGGAAATAAGAGGTAAATTTAGCCGATTTAACGCCCCTGTCTTTTTGGCAGCTGCCAGCAAAGATTCCTTCATCGCTATAGCGGATGGAAAACGATCTTCCGGTGTGTATTGAAGGGCTGTATTGACGATGGTCTCCACCTCAGGCGATACCAATGGGTTAATTTTCCGCACTGGTCTTTCTCCATAAGAGAATGGAGGTTCCAACCGTGGATCACGCCGGGTGAGCAAATGGTGTAATGTAGCACCCAGGGAATAAATATCAGCTAATGGGGTAGCTTCTCCCCGATATTGCTCTGGGGGAGAATACCCCTCCGTGCCAATCATCGTACCTTTCTGCCCGGATTTAAACATCTTCGCAATGCCAAAATCGACCAAAACTACGCGGCCTTGCTGGTTGATCATCACATTGGATGGTTTGAGATCGCGGAAGATGATTGGTTCTGGTTTGTGCTTATGGAGATAATCCAACACATCACAAATTTCAATCGCCCAGGTGATTGCCTGATCCTCTGAAATAAATCCATCTGCCTCACCTAATACTTTTTCCAGGTCTTTCCCATGAACATACTCTAATACGAGATACGATCGTTCATCATGCGAAAAATAATCAAAAATTTTAGGAATAGAAGGATGATTTAACGTAACTAGTATATTGGCTTCTCGTTCAAAATTCTGGACAATTGTTTGCCGAACAATCGGGTCAGGGGCCTGGATAATCATTTCCTTCACTGCTAC
>JAJUJY010000285.1 GCA_029265085.1 Chloroflexota bacterium | reverse complement strand
CATCAATTTGGCCTGGCGGCTGCGGCATCGGTTGTAATGGCAGTTGTTCTGATGGTGTTTACCCTCATCCAATTATATTTAACTCGAAAATCAGACGCGGCATAGCTCATCGGTAAAGGAAAAACCCATGGATATAAAACAATTCGTAACTCGTACCCGCAGCCCCAGAAAAGTTGGCGTTTCAGATGTGCTTACCTACCTGTACCTGATCATGGGAATTGTTTTGATGTTTGGTCCTGTAGTCTGGTTGATTATGTCATCCTTTAAAACCCCGGCCGCGTTGGTGAAATTTCCACCTTCTTTCTTGCCATTTGGGCAGGAAACGGTCATGGTGGAGGGGTACGAAGACCCCTTACCTCTTTTTGATGTAACCTTACCGGATGGCACGGAAAAGCGCATGGCCCAGGTTCGCCGCATTGGTCTGGTAGCCCAAATGATTGACCCGAAAAATCCCGGTGAAATTGTAAAGGTAAACATCGACCAGCGTAGAGAAGTGAATAAACTTCAATTTGAGTGGAGTAATTATAGCGAGTCGCTGAGTGGATTTAACTTTCTCCAATATCTTTATAACAGTGTCATTGTGACGGTTGCCGCCACTATTTTGACCTTGATTATCAATAGTATGGCAGCTTTTGCGCTGAGCAAATATGAGTTTAAAGGGCGTAATCTTGTTTTTGTAATCATCATCAGTACCCTGTTAATCCCGATTTCGGTAATTCTGGTGCCGGTATTTCTGGTAATTACCGAGCTCAATATGAATAACAGCCTTTGGGGTGTGATTATTCCAGGCGCGGCTACGCCAACCGGTGTATTTCTGCTCAGACAGTATATGTTAACGATTCCGGATGAGTTGATCGCTGCCGCACGGATTGACGGCGCTTCAGAATGGCGAATTTATTGGCAGGTCATGCTGCCGCTGGCTGCACCTGCTCTGGCTGTGTTGACCATTTTTTCAGTGATGTGGCGCTGGAATGATTTCCTCTGGCCGCTCATTGTTTTGAGTAAAAATGAATTGTTTACACTGCAGGTAGGATTGAATTCCTTCCAAGGTGAGCTAAATGTCAAATGGAATTATATTCTGGCGATGACCGTCATGACTTTGCTGCCCATCTCCCTGGTATTTGCCTTCTTACAGCGCTATATCACTACGGGGATTTCCACAACCGGAATGAAAGGATAAGTGCCGTCTTATCTGAATCAAAAAATTTTTGTTCTACCAAATTGATCCAGCCATCCACTTCGTTTATTCAGGCATGAATACGGTGGATGGTTGCTCTATCTGGTAAAACAGTATGTGCAGACAATCTGATATAGTAAATTAAGATGATTGTGCCGCTTTATTTTAGATCTACCAGGATCTCATTGTGTGTGGATACTGCCTGTAAATAGATATTCCTTGTTTGCGAAATCTAACCTTAATGCATGAGATCGAAGTTACCATTTCATGTGGAATTTTTTAACCAAGATGTGTTCAAATGGATTTGATTACTGCGCATTCAAGATCCAATGTCCAAAAGTTTAGAATGTATAATTAGAGTATCCAAGATGATTAATCATAATCATCAGCGAGAACGAAATGCTCAAAAAATAATGAATCTATGTCGAATCTTCTTCCCAAACAACGGCCTACAATTGGAGTTTTAGCTGGATGGCAATTTTATAATACGGCCACCAGCCTTAATTACTTGATGCCTGTTTACAAGGGAATTGTGGAAGCAGCAAAAGAACAGGATTGCAATTTGCTCTTAGGCTGTGGAATTGGTACCGGGGCCGAACCTCCGGAGCCAAGCCGGCCGGCCTGGTTGTCTGATTCGTTTGAGAATGATTTTGTCCCCATTGGCCCGTGGAATACGGATGGATTGATCGTTTTTACACCGCTTCACTCACCAGAACGGTCTGCAGCGGTGCAAAACTTGATGAAAGATGGTTTTCCTGTATTATTTGTAGGCTCCGGTGAGCAAGGCCCCACGCTGGCTGCAGATAACGCCAATGGGGTCCGCGAGGCGGTTCATCATTTGGTCAATCATGGTCACAGCGAAATTGCCTTTATTGCGGGCAGCCAGGATGATTTGGCCGGTGATTCGGGAGAGCGTTTGAATGCCTATATGGCTGCGCTGGAAGGTTTTGGCCTGCCATTTGACCCGCGTCGGGTTGCATATGGTGGTCATGTTTTTAATGGCGGTTTTGCTGCAATGCAGCAGATCCTTAAGGCCGGGGTGGAATTTACGGCTGTGCTTTCGAGTAACGACGAAAGTGCTTTGGGTGCCATTCAGGCGCTCAAGGAAGTCGGGCGTGAAATTCCGCGTGATGTGGCCGTGATTGGTTTTGATAATCGCCTGGAAGACACCGTGCAAAAACCGTCCTTAAGTAGTGTGCATATTCCATTGCAGAACATGGGGCGCATTGCTTTAGAATCTTTGCTTGCTCATATTCGCCAGCAGGTGAATTTGCCAGAATTTGTCCGGGTTGATACGCGCTTAATTACTCGCGAATCATGCGGGTGTAATGCGTACTCTGGTTTCGGTGGCAATCAAAAAATCAACGTCGATAAATCTGCATCACAAATTGATGAAATCACCGCAGCAGTGCTTCACCAGGCGAGAAATTTAAAAGATACAGAATGTCGCCAGTTATGCCAGGATTTACAAAAATCCTTTATTAATGGAATTGAGCATGATGATCAGGAAATTTTTAGCAAGACTTTATTAGAGGCGTTGCAACAAACCACCCTAAGGGATGATGATGCCTATATCTGGAATGACGCGGTTTCGTTAATTTACGCATTTTTTCAGCAGCAAACAACCCTTTCTTCAGAAGCATCTCAACGAGCGGAATCTTTCCTGGATCAGGCGCGGCTGACCATCAGCACATATATGCAGCAGAATCAACGACATTATTTATCGCATCTCGCATGGGTTTCTAATCGCCTGAGTTTATTAACGGCAGGACTGCTGACTGCTTTGGATGAGAAGCAAATTTTTCGCGTATTGGCAACGCATTTACCTGCCATTGACATTCAACAGGCTCATATTGCTTTGTATGAGCCTGACCAGGATAACCCTACCGCCTGGAGCGTAATTCGCAATGTTTTCGATCCAACCTATTCCGACCAACTGCCTATTCGTATCCGCAGCCAGGCATTCCCACCTGCGGAATTAATTTCTGGCGATCATCCGTATCATTTAACCTTAATTCCATTTGCCCACACGGGGGAACAAATCGGCTATGTAATTTTTGACAGCCAACACGTTGATTTATACGGT
>JAJUJY010000147.1 GCA_029265085.1 Chloroflexota bacterium | reverse complement strand
GGAAACGGAATTCACCGGCATTGATTCGGGTAGAAATGATTTCCAGCTCTTTGTTCGCGATACCAGATTCGAGGCTCGACTCATGCCAATCATTCTCAATAATTATACAATCTTCACCTTCAGGAAGAGAAATATTGCGGATGGCAATTTTCTGAAGTGCTTCTTCTTTGGAAGATGCAAATTCAGCACAAGAATACCAATGGTAGAATTTTTTCGGATTAATCTTTTCTACCTGAACCTGATTATCAGCGCTGCGGATCGAGATTATTTCCCCTACCCCCATCCACCGCAACCAGGCAAGTTCATTTTCGGTTTTTGTGATCGTGGATAAAAAATTCATCCATTCAGCATATCTCTGGGGAATCAGCGGATCAAAATTATTCACCATCAAGACATTATCTAAAATATTCAAATTGGGCAAATAACTTTCCCTTAATTTCTCCCAAGGTTCATTTGGTATAAAATTATTAAATCGTAAAAATCGAGAAAATTTGATGATGTATTCATCCTCAGCCCTCATGTAGACTCTAAATGGTTCGGATTCAACTTTTCGATCGACAAAAAATTCTTTTCCTATGGTTGGATTAAATCCGACATTTACCCAGAAAAGATCGAGGAATAATACAATCGATAATAATACACTCCACATATGATTTGAATTTTCATCTCGTGGAGTAATTAAAAAGAGCCAAAAAGTGACGATTCCCCAAAAACCAAAAATAATTATTGAGTAAACAAAAGACAATTTGATTTGAGGAAGAATAACAAATGCACCTATCCCGCCAATAATCATAGCGATATAACATACAACACCAAGTTTGGTTCGATTTCGCGCTCTTCCGATTGGACGCTGCCAATAATTTGATGCTATAGCGGCTAATAACCCAAGGCAAAAAACCACTATAAGCATGAAACGAGCAGGCGCTTGAAACATGTTGAAAGTAGGAACATATTGATATAACCAAGGAAATATTGGTGTGTTCGATCCTAAAGCAAAAAATGTCGATATGATAATTGCGATAAACAAAAACAAAACGGCTTGATATGGGTAATCACCATCTTTTGTCTTTTTGAATAATTTAGAAATCGCTTGTAATGCAAAAACAAATGCAATTATCCCTAAATATACAGCATCTTCCCAGTAAGCTGCATACCCCCAATAATCTCCCCATTTAGGAGTTCCAAATAATTCTGGAACAACAAAACCCAATAACCGCCATGGATAAAATGAATATGTCATCGCTTTGGAAATTTCAACCGATGAAGATCGTTGTGATTCCTGTAAAAATTCAAATGTTGGAAATAATTGGATTGCCGCCAAAATCCCGGATAATAAACAGATCCCTATAAAAATTCCACCTGCTCGTACAGCCCCTTTGATTTTTTCCTTGATAAATCCCCCAACAACAATCCAAATTCCACTAAAAAGCAAAATATACCAGGATAATTGCGCATGACCTGCCAATAACATCATAGTAATACTGATTAGAGGGAGTAAAAATCCATATGTTTTCCCGGTTTCTTTTTCAACCAAAGGGACCGGTGAAGCAAATTTCGATATTCCTAATATAATCCAGGGAAACCATGCAGAAACCCAAATCATACTAAAAAATTCGGTTCGAGCGATCAAGTAACCTGATAGACTGAATGCCAAGCCTGCAACAACTTGCGACATTGGCTTATAACCAAACGACCTGATTAATAAAACCATTCCAAGTCCAGCCCAAGAAAAATGCAAAATGGTCAAAAGCGAATACCCCCAACTCAACCAGGGCGTTCCGCCAATCCAATCAAAGAAAAATAAAATCCAGGAAGGTGGATATAAAAGTGCACTTTGATAATTTGCAAGCAACGGACTTCCCATGCCATTGTATGGATTCCATAAAGGGATTTCCCCCTTCAAAATCATCGAATCCGCCAGGGAACGCCATGGAATAAATTGTAAAGCCGGTGTTCCCCAAAACAGCACCTTTCCAGAAAAAATTACATCAGCAAAAATAAACAAGGGGGCAATACAAACGAACAGGATAGGAAACCATCGTTCAAACCGAATAGTTTTATTGTCCATGTGAGGAATTACCTTGAATTTATTCGATAAAGAAAATAATTGCTTGTAGTATAAACCATCTGGCAATTGCAATTATTTTCGAAAACGCGATTTGGTCTATTTTTTTCGAACAAAACAAACCGAATTCGAAAATCATTAAGAATCGAGAAATCATTATTTGTATAAAAGCGATTTACCCGATCTTGGATCTCGGTTAATTGAATACTCTCTGGTCCATGACCAATCAATGTTTTAACTGGAGCCCAGGCAGGCAGACCGTTTGCCACATCATAATCAGCCAAGACGACATCACCTGGAGCTGCATTACTCTGGATAAACTCAAAAACCTTTACTTCTTCCGCAGAACGATACAATGGAAAACTGGGGGTGGTCACTGAAAAGACACTACCCACAAAAATTATCAAACTTGACAATGTTGAAACACCGGTCAGTATTGGAATCATACTTTTATTTACAAAAGACAATCGCTCGATCCCCAATAATGCCAGAATAATTAAAGCGGTCCACACGCCTTCAACCAACCTTCTTTGCAAATTATAAGGGGCATATACTAGTACCGGAAATATAATTACCCATGCCAGAATTGTGTAATATTGTAATCCCGGTTTTTTCTTATAAACTTGTACCCCCCCAATAATTCCTAATGGAATTAATAATCCATATGCCAACAAATAATCCCCAAAAGGAGGTGACAAGATAATATTTTGTTTTACCCACCCAGATAAATATGGATCTATAACAAATGATACAGCTGTATATATTGGAATAGGTAATGAGATTGCTCCTGCAACAATCGCTTGCTTCAGAGTCGTCAGAGGATTTTTTGTAACGATGTCTATTTTCTTTTCAAATCTATATTGGACAAATTCAACAATAATGTATAGACCGATAACTCCAAAACCGATTAAAACCGTCATCGGCTGCATAAATCCTAAGGCCAGAAAAAACAATCCTGTCCTTATTCCATTTTGTTTACTTTCCTTGAAAAATTCCAACAAACCTAATAGCAAAAATCCTCTTGCGGCTGCTAAATGAGGTAAACCCAAAATAGATAAAAATCCAAAAGTTTCTGGAGAATAAAACTCTAGTGGCAGCCCTTGATACCCCTGAGTTTTAAAGCCAAATAAAGTCAACCAGCCTAATCCTCCACCCACACTCGCCAAGATCGTCCCCAATCTCCTTAACTTAATCGGTTCAATGAAAAAACTAATAAAACAATAACTAGAATAGATATATAGCCACCCAGCCACCCAACGGAACAACTGAAACAAAACAATCAATTGCTCATGCAATCCAGGGGCATGTGCAAGTTTCCCTAATAATAAATACGGAAAAAATGCGATAAAACCATTTTGTGGAAAGGCAGTATAAGGGGTTTCAAAAAGCCAACTGCCATAAGAACCGCTTAACATTTTCGCAATATACGAATTTCCATCTTCAACCCCATAAACAAAACCTGTAAAACGCCAATATTCACCTTGATTAAAATAACCAACCAGATAAGGAACTGTGGCGATGAATAAGATAAAGAAAGCAAACCAAGCAATCCACTTTTTTTCTTCTTTGGAGATCATCATTTCTTTGACACCCCCCACGAAACAAAAATAACTATCCAGGCAAATAAACCCACTAGGATGCCGATAGAATTGATCCACGGATCAAACTCAAGCACAATTTCATTTATACCCAAATCTTTCGTTTCAACAGCCAGAAATATATTGTCTATACGTAAAACATTGGATAAGGATCCATTAACCGTCGCTTTCCATCCTGGATATGCAATTTCACTAAAAACTACCGTTCCCTTGCCTGCTGCCCGAATATGAATCCGGCCGCTCTGATACGAAATAATTTCCACTTTTTCATACTGATCTTCAATACTTGTGCGATCCTGCTGCATCCATACACGCGGCTTCGCATATGGATTTTCATAGATCGTCCGGCCTTCCAACTGATATACTTTTTGGATTCCTATTAGGTCATAAGGTTGATCCGTTACAATATACATAACATTCAGATTTCCCAACAACGCCAGATCAGGTGGCTTGATTGTTTCATTTTCCTTCGTCAATGGTGGTTGGACAACTGAATATGCATTTGAAGTTGTTTTCGTTGCCCGTTGCAAATATTCGATGTACGGCTGATACTGAAGCGGATCTACCCCATTTGCCAATTGTAAATGATACAACGCTGCTGTGTGCTGGGGGATTGCATAATCAGGGGCATATACTCGGTAAATTCCATTTTGTCTCGTTTGAATCCAATCAATGACTTTTCCTGCTTCTTGATTGACTTCCTTTTTTGAATGATATGTAACAGATTGGAGATTAACACCACAAAGATCAGCAATTAAAATCAAGAATAGGATTGGGACAAGAAAATTCCGGTCCAACAATTTTCTCTCTAATAAAATTATTATCAGGATTGAGATTGAAAAAACGCCACTAGCCCACCAAAAATTCGGCGGTGTTGTGCTCCCCAAATACAGTAATCCGACACCCATAAGAATGATAAAAACCGCAATTGGAACCATAAAAAAAACGGGGTCAGGGACTTGAACATCTTTTACATTAACTAAATGTTGAAATGCGTAAGCAGAAATAACGCATAAACTAAATCCGCTCAAAAAAAGCATGCGGCTAGGTACGCGTAATAGTTGTATTCCAGGAATTTTTGAAAGAAAATTTAAGAATGGCAAATATTCCCCCAATGAAAAAATAATTCCTGCAAAAAACAAACCGATCCAAAGCCATGTTTTTGAACGAACATCTCGGACTGCCAATGAATAGACCAATAACAATAGAATAATCGCACCTGGATAGGTGATCCATTCAGCATAACCCAAATAATCCGGAATGATGATCCCTAATAATTTATCAAAGGGCAGCGAATAGTTGAAAAAATCTTGACTTCCTAACAAGATACGGGTTGAAAGAGTAGTAAACTGGACCAAAGGAATCAATATGGGACTCGCGATAAATATCGCCATAATTCCTTGCAGGATCAGCAAAAAAACCGTTTGGAATGCCCGAATGCTTATTGTTTGGTTCAAACGGATGTTTCTTATTGCAAACAATCCAAATATTAGTGAACCGTAGGCAGCCCACCGTACATCAGCCAGGATCATTAATCCTAAAACCACCCCAGGCAGATACCAGGTGCGTTTTTTAACGGCCAAATTATTATTACCATCAATTCGTATTTTCTCGGCGAGTAAAAGCCACGGTAACCACGCCAGGCCGTAAATCAGGGTAATATGACCAGCAGCTGCATGAGCAAATGCCTTTGGCATACATTCAAATGCAATTGCTCCAAAAATTGAGCCAGAAAACGATACCCCCTCTTTTCGCAAAAATAAAAACATCCCAATCCCACCCCATAAAAGGTGGAGAAAAATCGAAAGATTAAATCCAAACGGGGCAGGAAGAAGATATGCTATCCAACCTGGGGGATACCAGATACCAGCCAGTGGATTGGCAAAAAATGGGTAACCACTCAAAATGGTGTCTGACCATAAGGGTATCTGCCCGGTTTCGAGGACTGAGCGAATTAAATGGATTGCATTTGGATAATGACTGATCAATAAATCAGAGTACTCTGATTGATTGGGAAATATAAAAAGATCAAACTTGGGAACAAAAAGAATCAGCAATGGAACAATCAGTACAGCCAATCGCAGCTTTTTATTACTCATCTGCCACCTTGTATATTTTTACCTGTGGATTTTCATAAACGATTGGATATTTGATCTCTACTTCCCAAGGAATCATCTTTCTTTCTTCAGAACCTAAATAAATATAATCGATATCCCTTTGGCTTATTAAAGAATAAAATTTATCTGAACCCCAATCGCTAAAAAGGGAATTAACAAATTCCAACTCCTGTTCTGCCCTGGCGGTTTCATAAGGATGACCGTAAATTACTCTATTGCCAGTATATGCAGGGATTTTCAACCCAACCTCTGGGGATGCGAAAAATAATGATTGGGGGGGAACATTATTGTTTAACCATTCAAATGCCTGCAAATCAGATTTTGATACCACAAGTTCGGGCATTTGTTGAGCTGCCCCAAGTACTCCACCCAAGACAACAAAAGTATTTGTAATTATGGAAAATAAAAAACAAATAGTAAAAATAAAATCAAATCGTTTCCTGGATGATTGAAATATCGTCCATAATCCTTTGATACCAAGCAGGCAGGCAGGTATATAAATTCCTAGCATAAACCGTCTTTGTAAGTTAAACGGGATGAAAATAAGAACCAGCCCACCAATTAACCAGGCACTCAATAATCGTTCATAATTATCAGGCTTCAAACGGGAAAAGCGAAATATCATGAACAAAGCAAGTACTACGGCAGGCGACATGGCAATCATCAGATTCCCAATGGATGGTGATGGGGTGACATTTTGTTCATTCCAAATCCTAAGAACCGGGTCGGTTAATGTTGACCAGTATTGATAAATCAGAACCACACCACCGCTTAAAATATACTCGGCTTGCCAAGGATATTGAATTTTCCTATTCTTAATCAACTCCTCAATCGCAACAATTCCAAATATCATAGTTGCTACAACAATCCCGAAAGGTAATACGATTCCTTCTACGAAACCGAATATTAGCAACAATAATCGGCGCTTTAAAGTAGGCGGGCTAAAAAAATAATTAATCCACAAAACAAGAATTGCCAACCCAAAGGGAAAATGCGGATTGCTATACATTGACAAAAATGGATACGCTTCGGCCACCCAAAAATCAGCTGTAAAAGCCCCAAACAAACCAGCCACCCATCCTAAACCAGAGCCCAAAACAACCCATAATACAGCAAATTTTCCAATACGCAAATTATCCTTAAAAATTGTTCGACACAAATTCCATAAATTAATCAATAACCAAATACTGGCGCACACGCGCACAATATGAAATACCTCAAGGGTTGGGAGCCCTGACCATCTAGCGATATGACCCAAAAACAAATAAAACAGAAACAAAAATGCCCCCTCGCCCGGACTAGCAGTGTAAGGAAGAACAAATTTCCAGGCGCCATCCCATCCTTGCTGCATTTTGGCTAAATACGTATACCCATCAATCGGATTTAACAAAAATCCATTAAAAATCACCTCGCCCCTGGCTAAATAATCAGCCAGAAAATATGGCCCGGTTATCATAAACAAGACAAGCAAAATGTTGATATATAGATGAGTTCGCTTCATAGGGAATTTTTTATAAATTCAGATACCCAAGTATACTTGAGATACCTTTCTCTTGCCATAAGATTATTCCTTGAATATAAAATATCCTTGCGCGTTAAGTAATCCACACCTATAATCTTTTTATGAGCCAAACTTTCCACCTTTTCCAACTTCAAAAAATTGATACCCAAATTGATCAAATTGACCAGCGATTGAAAGAAATCGATTCGCTATTGCTGGAAAATGAATTGCTCCGCCAGGCAAAAGCGTTGCTTGAAGGCCGGCAAGATACAAAGAAAAAGTTATCTACAGAGCAAAAATCAATTGAGCACACAATTGAAGCAAAAAGAATTAAATTGGAACAAAGTGAAACTTCGCTATACTCAGGCAATGTCAAGCTCCCAAAGGATCTTCAAAGCCTGCATGCAGAGGTTAATTCACTAAAGAAAATTATTGCTGGATTAGAAGATAACCTGCTTGAAAAAATGTTGGAATTGGAACAAGCAGAAAACGACTTAAAAACAGCTGAAAATGAATTTAACAAAGTTCAAGGTGAAGTATTTAGCCATCAAGCACTTTTACGCGGCGAACAAAGTCAATTAAATGGGTTAAAAGATAAATTAGCGATTGAAAGAAGCGCTGCTGCCCAGCAGGTAAATCCCGATAGTTTGACAAATTACAATCATTTGAGAAAAATTAAACGCGGAATCGCTGTCTCAAAAATTATAGACAATGCCTGTACAGCCTGCGGATCTGTCCTGACCCCTGCAGAATGCCAGGCAGCACGATCCCCACAAGTGGTTAGTTATTGCTCCACTTGTGGCCGAATTATTTATTCAGGGTAAAAAATATTTGGCATGAATTCATTTGCTTTTGACCGCCTTTCCTTTTGGCTTGGATTTTTTGCTGCTTCGCTTCTATGGCTATTAATAGATCGAATTCGCGCAATTTGGCCGAAGATAATCATTTGGTTGAAAGACCGAATGGAAAAACTTCGTGAAGACCGTCTGCGAGGAATAGAAATAGCGCTTCGCCAGGAGACAGTTCGCAGAGCACAAAAAAATCATCTCGCGTCTTCATTGTTTTCTTTAGATGAAATTCTGATAACACCAAAATTACTTTGTCCTGAACAACCAATCGACACCGAAAATGCTTTACCATTTGAGCGAACTATTCATCAAGTGTTTCCATCTTTATATGATTGGCCAGAAATTCCATCGCAATTTGGGGGACCATTTTTATCCCTTCCCCAGTCCATCATCAATGGCTCAAATATCCTGATCGTTGGGCAACCTGGTTGTGGCAAATCAACTGCCCTGGCCTATTTTGCCACCATAATTGCAAGACAAGACTCGGCAGCAAACGAACTAGCCCACAAATTTCCAATTTACCTGCATATCCAAGACCTCGACCTTTCAAACACCGAAACAGATCCCGTTGCCTGTCTTATTAAGCACTATACTAAAATCACACCAACTGCTTATCAACGTCAATTAAACATATTTTTCAGGGGCTTATTTGAAACTAAAGATGCCGTTTTCTTGGTGGATGGTTTGGATGAATTAACCATATCCGAATTAGCCATTGCCACAGGCTATTTAAAAGACTTGATGAATAAATATCCGGGCATACCTGTGGTAGCAACTGGTTATCCAGATTATGTGGATGGGTTACTTTCGCTTGGCTTTACACCACTGCCCCTTGCTGGTTGGAATCATAACGAAGTAAAACAATTCATTACGAATTGGGGGAAACTATGGACAAAGTTGATTGGAGCGAACCAGCCAATCAATACGCAAAATCCCAATCTTGATTTATTAATTTCAAATTGGTTGTTCATTGATAATTTGATGCTAACCCCTATTGAATGGACAATGCGGGTTTGGGGAGCATACTCTGGTGATTTGTCTGGAACATTACCGACTCACGCAATTGAAGCTTACCTCAACCGTGCCACACAAAGCAAAATATCGCCACAAATCTTATCAACTCTTCCAGCTTTATTAGCTTCAAAAAATACATCGATAATTAGTTATATTGAAGCAGAAAAATCCCTGTCAAAATTTAAAATTCCCTCTTTTAGCGGACAAACCGAAGATTCCCCTGATGAAATCAAAGATCAACAGATAGCCTTAACCAGCCAGGGAAAATTAAAAACAAAAAAGGTAAAACAATTAACCTCTGGGGAAAAAATTATCTCAATTCTCTTATCAGAAGGAATACTGACCGAACATCCAGGAGAAAAATTAAGATTTACATCACCAGTTATTTCTGGTTATTTATTTAGCTTTGCTAGTGATACACCATTACCAATTCCTGAACACCCGATTAATCAGATATACAATCTACGAATCAAATACTCATTGGCTCAAAATCATACCATCGATTGGTTGGAGCCATATTTGCAATCGGATCATTCACCATTATTTTCAAATTTGTTGAATGCTGCCCGGTGGATGACTGCAATACCGTCGAATATTCCAGCCAAAGCACAGATAATGCGTCAAATTGCAGCAAAACTACAGGACGATGCTATTTCACCTGGAATCCGTGCAAGGCTTATCTCAGCCTGCATATTGTCAAACGATCCTTCGATGTCATTGCTTTATCGGCAGTTGTTAAATTCTTCATCTGCGATCGTCAGAAAACTGGCCATCATCGGTTTGGGTGCTGCTAGAGAAACAAAGTCAATCACAACAATTCTGTCCGCTGTTAATGACCGAAATCCGGAAGTAAGGTACGCTGCTGCATTAAGTTTGGTTACAAACGAAACTAAAGTTGCAAAAGACGCGGTTGTACAAATTCTCCAGACTGGAGACGAATCAGTTCGCCTGGCATGTGCTGAGGGGCTTGCTTGCCAACCTGCATTTGGGCATGATTTACTACGAGAAATGCTAAGCAGCGATGATATCCTGGTCCGCAGATCAGTTGTCTTTGGATTATCACTTATCCACGAACCTTGGTCTGTTCAATTATTGGAAAAATGTGCAGTTGAAGACGGACAATGGGTAGTTCGCAACGTAGCTGGCCAGGCACTCGAAATGCATCAAAAAGCAGCAAATCCTTACATTCCAACACCAGCTCAAGACCCATTAAAAACACCTT
>JAJUJY010000292.1 GCA_029265085.1 Chloroflexota bacterium | reverse complement strand
GGTAGTCGATAAGGAGGATGAGATTACCCTGATTTCTTCCAGCGGTTTAATCATCCGCATGCGCGTGCAGGACATCAGCCAGAGCGGGCGGGCAACCCGCGGTGTGCGCCTGATGGACCTGGGCAGCGGGGTTTCGGTGGTTTCGCTGGCTGTGATTGCCGCCGCAGATTTGAAATAAGTGATTTATATAACGCCTGGAATGATTTTCCAGGCGTTTTTGTATTCTTAAATAAGATCGCAGCGGTATTGGATTGGAAAAATTACTCCAAACCGCTGCGGAGGTTTCAATTTAACGGGTCAAATCAGAGGATTGACCTCCATGCTGGCTGCGTTGATTACATGATAAATACGCGTTGGGTTGCCACCAGGCATAGTGCGCCCATAACACAGGTTGCAATCAGGATTAAAACGGCCAACAGAAAGCGTTGTGCTGCGGTCATTCCTAAAAATTTTCGTTTTCGCCGCGGCCGTTCGGAACGCTTGCGGTCAAATTGCTGGCGTTCTTCCTCGGCATATGATTGTGCTGCTGAATTTCGCAGATCATCTAACATCAATCACCTCCACCTTCTTGATTCGGTTCCTCTGCTGGACGCAAATGAACATCCCCCACGGTTACCTGCGCTTCTTCGCCGGAAGGTGTGCGCAGTTGTAAATTTCCATCAGATGTTATGCCAATCACCTGGCCTGTGATCGCTGTTCCGCCGGTATTTTCAACCCGGACCCATTCACCCCGAAAGGCCAGCCGTTCCTGCCAGGCATGCACAAACTGCTTGCTGCTCAGCAGACTGCGCCAGTGTAGAATAGCTTCTATTGTCGCAGACAGTATTTCCAGCCGGTCGGTAGGACTGCCCAATGCTTCTTCAACACAGGTTGCCGGAAAAAGAAGCTGGTCGGCTGGCGGTACTGCAGCAGGTGCAATATTGATACCAATCCCAATCACCACGCCCTGCAAGTTGTTCCCTAACCAGGCTGCTTCTGCCAGGATGCCGCAAACCTTTTTGCGATTTAACAGCACATCGTTCGGCCATTTAATCTGCGGAGAAAGCCCAATTTTTTCTAATGCCAGGCTGACCCCTAAACCGGCCAGCGGTGAAAACAAGGCCAGGTGCGCAATTTCTTGCGGAGTGGGCTGCAAGATCAGGCTGAAGGCCAGGGCTGCTCCCGGGTTGGTCACCCAATGACGGCCAAGACGCCCTCTGCCGCGAATTTGCGAATCGGCGATCACCAGGCTGGCATCTGCTGCACCGGTGGCTGCCCAATCCAAAGCTTCATCGTTGGTTGAGCCAATCACATCAAAAGCGCGCAGATCAGCAATTCCCAGCGGAAGGAGTTTTTGGCGCAGTTCAGCTTCTTGCATGTGTATTATTTTACCCTATTTGAAAAACTACACAGTGCTGGAGGAAACAGCACTTTTTGATTTTTAAAACCAAAAACCTGCGGGAATTCCGCAGGCTTTGGTTTTTCTTTGTAAACAATTCGAAATGCAGGAGTGTTAATCGCGCTCTAGTTATTGGAGATTTTAATTGTCTTTGGCTTTGCAATTTCTGCTTTTGGCACAATCAGTGTCAAAACACCGTCTTTCAAGCTGGCTTCCACTTTGTTAGCGTCCAGTGGATCGGGAAGCTTTAATGAGCGGCGGAAATGACCGCTGGGACGTTCTTTTAATAAATAGGTATCATTTTCAGAGTCATCGCTCTTGATTTCGCCCTGGATCGTAACGGTTTCATTGATGATCTCGATGTTCAAATCATCAGCAGAAACGCCGGGCAAAAAGGCCGTCAGCACGTAAGTGTCATTGTCCGTTTTGACATCCAACGGAAAATGTACGCGGCGGGGTTGTTCTTCAGTTTTTTCGCTCAGTCGCTCAGTCATTGGGTTGCGAACCACAAAACGGCGGTAAGGGGTATTTACATAAAGGGTCATTTTTTCCTCCAAATCGTATCCAGTAACCAAACCTTGTTGGATCATCTTTGTTTCTTATGATTTAGATCATAAGGCTCAAATATAGGAGAATTGATAACAAAATATTCATTTTTTATAAGAATCTTATGGCGTTAAAGGCGGAATTTCGTTACAAAGAAAGCATCAGGTTGGGTTGAGCTGGCAGCCTGGCTAAAAATAAGATGAGAAAATCCGCTTTTTCTAAGGATTTGGGTGGTTAAGTGGTTGGAGTGCATTTTATTTTGTGGTATGATTCCGGCTCAGATAGGTAGGTGAATTGTTATGGAAGACCGAATTACCATTATTGAGGGTCCCCCGCCTGATTTCGAATCAATCGATGATGGTTGGGCGTTGGGATTAAATGAAAGCCCGTATTTATACGACCTGGCGCTGACCCGGCTGCGTACATTTAATGGGCCAGCCCTGGTTGAACGCTGTCACCGTGCCTGGCGTACCAGCGGCAGCATTTATTTACATTACCGGAATCCCATTGGGTTGGAAGAACGTGTTCCCATCCTGGCAGCCCGCTCTTTAGACGGGCAGGACGGCCAGGTGCTCTTGTTATGGGTCCGCCGCAAGCATGATGAAACCACCCTGGAATTAGACCTGGACGACGACGAAGACGATTTCGAAAATTAGCCTGAATCGTTGCGACTAAAAAAAAGAAACCGCCCGGAAGGTGTGAGCCTGGCCGGGCGGTCTGTTATCTACCAATAAAGCTACCAGTAAATTGGTTGTATTTGTGATAAACGCCTGGGTGAGGGGGGCACCCAAGCGTTTATCTAGTCAAATATTATCAAATTTTTCCGGAATGTGCAACAGAATAATGTTGCAAAACCATATCAAATTTCTCCTAAACGAAGGAGTTAATCAGGTTATAAAGCACGTGGCAAAAGGTCGATTTGTGCCCCAGGAGGGAATTGAACCCCCAGCCTAGGCGTTAGGAGTGCCTCGCTCTGTCCTTTTGAGCTACTGGGGCGGCATTGCCTGGATTATAGCATTCCTGGCGGGTGCAGACAAGGTAAAATTTTTTACACAGAAAATTAAAACGAACCGCCAGGCATGGGGGGGACATGCCTGGCGTTCCTCAGGGAGGGAATGCCACCATCTGCTCATTTGCC
>JAJUJY010000095.1 GCA_029265085.1 Chloroflexota bacterium | reverse complement strand
TTACCCCCTTTGGAAATACTATAGCACAAAATGGAAGAAGAATGTACGTGTGAGGTCTCACAGGTGCTGCGGATGGCGGTTCAGGGCGAGGCAACCAGGTGGTTTGTTTATTCGGTGTTCTCGATCCCGCCTCGCCCCTACGTTGCCTGCCGCCTGTTTGTTGTTGGGTTGCGGGCGGATGTGTGTGATGTTTTCAGGTTGCCCTATTCCGCCCTGCACCCAACGATTTTTCTGACTTGGAGTTCACCGCAGAGACGCAGAGGACACAGAGAATTTTGGAATTTGCCGAAAGGTGAAAGCTGACGGCTGGAAGCTGATAGCTGAATATTAACTGAACCCGCCCAAAGGCTGGGTATGATCCTTTGGGCGGGCTTTTTAGGAGGAAAGCTGATTTTTATTCTTCTTCTTCGATCTCAACGTTTTCCAGCACCGAGGCTTTTTCCTGGCGGATCCCCGGGTAAGCGGCCTGTACAGCCGGGTCATTGAGCAGTTCCTGGCCGGAACCGGTGCGGACAATCCGTCCGACTTCCAGTACATAGGCGCGGTGGGCAATTGCCAGCGATTTGAGCGCGTTCTGTTCCACCAGCAGGATGGTTGTACCCTGGCGGCAGATCTCCTGGATGGTCTCAAAGGTCTGGTTGACCAGTACAGGGGCAAGTCCCAGCGAGGGTTCATCCAACAGGAGCAGTTTGGGGCGCGCCATTAATCCGCGGGCGGTGGCGACCATTTGCTGCTGACCGCCGGAGAGCGTCCCGGCGAACTGGTTAAGCCGTTCTTTGAGGATCGGGAACAGGTTAAAGACGTAATCCAGGTCGCGGTTGACGCCGTCGCGGTCTTTGCGGTGGTAAGCGCCGAGGGTCAGGTTTTCCTTCACCGTCAGGTTGGGGAACAGGCGGCGGCGTTCCGGAACCAACGACATGCCTAGCCCGACTGCCTGGTGGGGGGCGGATTTGAGGGTTTCACCCCGAAATGTGATTTTCCCGGAGCGCGGTTTTAACTGGCCAATCAGTGTCCACATCAAGGTGGATTTTCCGGCACCGTTTGCGCCGATGATGGAAAGGATTTCCCCTTCCTGCACTTCAAAGCTTACATCGCGCAGGGCATGCACTGCCTGGCCGTAAAAGACATTAAGATTTTCAACTGACAGCAACATTTTCGACCTTATCTCCCAGGTAGGCTTCCAGAACCATGGGGTTCGATTGAATTTCTTCCGGGGTGCCTTCTGCGATCTTTTTCCCGAAGTTCAATACCGCGATGCGGTCGCACAGATTCATCACCACGTCCATGTGATGCTCGATCAAGACGATGGTCAGGTTTTTCTGAATGTGAATGCGGCGAATTAATTCAACCAGCTCTAAGGATTCTTGCGGGTTCATGCCAGCGGCTGGTTCATCCAGCAGAAGCAGTTTGGGGCGCAAGGCCAGTGCCCGGGCAATTTCCAGCTTGCGCTGCAGGCCGTAGGGCAGGGTGTTGGCCACGCGGTCAGCGTACTCTTCCAATTCCACCACTTTGAGCAGTTCCATCGCGGTTGTGCGCATTCTGTCTTCCGTTTTTCCAACGGTCCAGGGCCACTGTACAAAGGCTTCTGCCAGGGTGTAATTGCTGGCGGAGTGCAGCGCGGCCATCACGTTTTGCAGCGCGGTCATGGAGCTGAACAGGCGGATGTTCTGGAAGGTGCGGGAAATACCGCTGAGAACGATCGCTGTGGGCGCTTGAGAGGCCAGGTTTTCACCGGAGAACTGGACCGAACCAGCGTCCACCGGGTAGTAACCGCTGATCAGGTTGAAGACGGTTGTTTTTCCGGAGCCGTTGGGGCCAATCAGGCCGACCACTTCACCGGGGTACACATCCAGGTCCACACCATCCACAGCAACTACACCGCCAAAACGTTTCTTTAAACCACAGATATTGAGCAGCGGTTCACCCGAGCGGTTGACCTTGACCTTGTGGTTGCCGCTGATGTTGGTGCGGGCAGCCAGGCTGATTTCTTCCAACAGGGGCAGGGCGCGGTTTTTGAAGATTGACTTGCCGTCCATCTTCTCAACGAACCGAGCAAAGCGGTTGGGGGAATTTTTCTTTGCTTTGGCCAGGATCGGTTTGAGCCATCCAGCCAATAACTTGCCGAGATAACCGGCTGCAGCGGTAATGGCAAAGGCTGCTACCGCGCCAATTAAAACCGCAAAAATGCGATTCATGGAGTAGCTGAGGCGGTTGATCAGGTCTGCGCCAACGGTCAAACCCACGGTCAAACCGGCGATGAGCAGCAGTTTGGGCAGGTTATCCATGCTCAGTTCTTCATAACCGAACAGACCCTTGGGGCGGAAGTTGATGATCACAACCAGCACCACACCGTACAGCACCAACCGCCAGAGCGCCAGTCCGCGGAACAGTTCGGGAATGACAATGAACAGTGCGATTGCCACCACCGGACCGGTCAGGCTGCCCATGCCACCGCAGACCACGCCTGCGGTCAGCAAGCTGGAGAGGTCCATACTAAAGATGGCGGGTTGGATGAAGGTGATGTAATGCGCCAGCAGACCGCCCGCCAGGCCGGCAAAGGCAGCGCTGATGGCCAGTGAGAGAATCTGGTTGGAGACCAGCTTAATACCGATCATTTCTGCGGCTACGTGATCTTGCCCAATGGCAATGATGTTGCGGCCGTAGGTGCTTTTGAGGAAGTTGCGGCAGAGCCAGATGGTGATGATCAGGAAGATCAGCGTATTGAGCGGACCAGCCAGCTTGGGAATACCCGGCAAACCGCGGGCATTCTGGGTGAGCGCCAGATTTTCTAAGAGCACGCGCACCGCTTCACCAAAACCGAGTGTGGCGATGGCGAAGTAGTCCGAGCGCAGTTTCGCGCGCAAGGTGGGGTAACCGATCACAAAAGAGACCAGTACCGATAAGATCACCCCGGCTAATAAGGCTGGCACCAGCGGCCATTTTAAGAAGTAGGTCAAAATCGCTGCGGTGTACCCACCGACGGCCATGAAGGCGGCGTGTCCCAGGCTGAAGAGGCCTGTGTAACCGGTAAAGATCGACAGGCCGACGGCGGCGATCATGTAAATAGCAGCGTTGGTAAAAATTGCCTGTGCGTATTGCATGATGTCTCCTAGAGTTTTTCCTCAACACGGCGGCCAAACAAGCCGGTGGGGCGGAAGATGAGCAAAAGGGCCAGAATGCCGAAGCTGAAGACATCGCGGAAGGTGGACAGCGGTACGTTGCCAATCACCGAAACCGATACCAAAGACTCAAGCAGGCCGAGGAAAATACCACCAACCACCGCGCCGGGCAAACTGCCCAAACCGCCGATGACTGCACCGATATAGGCTTTGTTGGTGATCCAGCCCATGCTGGGGTAAACCATGTATTTCATGCCCATGAACACACCCGCCATACCGCCGAGGCTGCCAGCCAGTAAAAAGAGCACGGCCACCAGAACATCCAGGTTGACCCCCAGGACGGAGACCATTTCGGCATCATACGATGCGGCCCGAATGGCGATACCCACCTTGGTATAAGTCAGGATGAAGTGTAAGGAGAGAATTGCGATGACGGAAAAGACAAAGGCAAAAATATCCATCTTGCTGATGGCGGCGGTACCAATATTGATGGTGTCCTGTGCAAAAAGCGGCGGAAGTGCATAGAGTTTCGCGCCAACGGTAGCGTACAGGACGTTTTGTAAGGCGATGGAAACACCCATCGCACTGATCATCAAGTATAAAGATGGGGCTTTACGGTGGCGCAGGGTTGAGTAAGCAATGCGTTCAACCAGAAAAGCGATAATACCAGCCCCGATCAGGGATAATGCCAAGGCGAGGAAGAAGGGGAGTTTGAAGACAGATACCATCAAAGCCCAGGCTATGTATGCTCCCAGGGTGATCACGGCGCCGTGGGCAAAATTGGAAAAGTTCAAAACGGAGAACACCAACGAATAACCAACGGCCATTAATGCGTAAATGCTTCCGATGGAAAGGCCAGTGATAATGGTTTGGAAGATCAACTTAAACCTCCATAATGGGCTGCGATTGGATAAAAGGACCAGAAAACAAAAAGGTGTTGAGGTGCACCAGTGAAGCCCATTTCTAGTTTTCTTTCTCCATATCAATAAAGACAGGGGATCAAGGATTGCTCCTTGATCCCCCGCTAAAGCTAGATTAGTCAGTGGTAACGAAGGTCTTTACGTAAATGAAGTTGTTGTCCTTGGCCTGTTGGATCACAGCCGGCTTATTGAGCGGGTTGTGGGTGGCCGGATCGATGGTCAGCAAACCGGTGAGGACCTGCAGGTCTTTGGTTTCTTCCAAAGCGGCCTTCAGTTTTTCACCATCGGTGGTGCCAGCGCGTTTGATCGCGTCAGCTAACCAGAGCATGGCATCGTAGCTCATCAACGGGTTGGGCAGAACGGGTTCTACGCCGTATTTGGCTTTGTAGTCGGTGATGAAGCCCTGGATGGTGGGGTCTTCCAACGCAGCGATATTGACGAAGTAACCGCCGTCAATGGCATTGCCGGAGAGTTCGAAGATATCGGGGGAACCCCAGCCGTCGCCGCCCATCAGGGTGGCGGTGATGCCCAGGTCGCGGGCCTGTTTGGCAGCCAATGCAGCTTCTTTCTGCATGGTGGGGATGAAGATCACATCGGGATTGCCGTCTTTGATTTTGCCGAGCTGGGCGCGGAAGTCCAGTTCACCGGAGCGGAACGCTTCGGAAGCCACGATCGTGCCGCCGCCTTTTTCGAAGGCTTCGACGAAGTACTGGCTTAAGAACTGGGAGTATTCATCACCAACATCGTAGAGGGTCGCAGCCGTCTTGGCGCCCAGATCTTTGATGGCGAATTGACCAGCAACGGTACCCTGGAACGGATCAATGAAGCATACACGGAAGGTGTAGGGGACCACGGAACCATCGTCAGCAACGGTGACTTTGGGGTTGGTGGCGGTGGTGGCGATGAGGGGAACTTTGGCGGAGTTGTTCACTTCGCGGACGGCATTGGCAACACCACTCTGGCCGGGGCCGATGATGGCGACAACTTTGTCCTGTTCGACCATGCGCTTGACCACGTTTACGGCTTCCAGCTTGTCAGCGCGGGAGTCGTAGGAAATCAGTTCAACCTGTTTTCCCAGTAAACCACCTTCGGCATTGATTTTCTCAACGGCCATTTTGAGGGCATTGTTTTCGGACTCGCCCCAGGTGGCGCTCGGGCCGGTCAAAGCGACCAGGTTACCGATTTTAATGGTCTGCGGTTCAGCGGGGCCGCAAGCAGCGAAAATCGTGCTGGCCAGCATCACAACAATTAGCAGACTGACGATGGACTTGATCCTCATGCTTATACTCCTTATAAGGAAATAAATGAATTGGTTCCAGGCGGAACGTGCAAACATTTAACATCTGGGTTAAATGGAATGCCAAAGTATGGGGATTGCAAAAGTCTGGGAATTATAGGCCGATAAAGATAAGAATGATATAGTAAAACCAATACCGGATAAACTATCTTATATCATATCTTATATACGATAAAATATACACACCAGATAGCGTTGTCAATCCACAAAAATATTTTTGATTAAATCCTACCTGCGAAATAATATTTTGTGGTGTTAATCTGTTTTTCACCACCCGGGCAGCGGTATTGAACAGTGTTGTTCTTGGGGCGGTTTTGATTGGATAAAAACAATCAAGTAGATATATTAATGAAGGTGTCCTCTCAGTGAGGGAGGCGGTCGAAAGCCTGTGCAAGTTCGTGAGTTCTGTCCCAAATATTCATTTGGTACAAAATGCATATTGACAAAGAGCTGAAAACCGTCTAAACTATTTGTGTAGTGTTACGACATCAAGGAAGTTGATGAAGTAATAATTCTACGCAAAGCCTTTATCCAATTAATTTTTGATCAATTGAGTTTTCTGAAAAAGCCGGCCAGTCCTGTGCCGGGTTATCTTGTGGTTGGTGGAATGCGCCAGTTCTCGAAATCATTCTTGAAAATGGCGTGATCCCGTTGTTTTTGCCTGTTTGTTTTGTTGATTGCAGGGGAAAGGGTTGTTATTAAATCTCATGGCAAATGATTTCCAACAACCTCCGCAAAATCGCGATGCGTTTTCAATGCTGCGCGCATATTATCCCGGCCTGTCTCCCTCTGAAAAGAAAGTGGGTGATTTTATTCTGGAGAATCCGGAAACAGTGATCCGCATGACTTTGGCGGAGATCGCTGCCCGTACCGGGGTGAGTGACGCAACGGCAGTACGGTTCTGCCGCTCTCTGGGATTTGAGGGCTGGTTGGAATTTAAAATTGCGTTGACCCAGGCTTTACCAAAATCCGCTCATTTGATTCATAAAGATATTAATCTGGATGACCAGCCGGGATTAATCGCCCGAAAAGTGTTTGAAGGCTCCAAGCAAGCACTGGATGATACGCTGGCAATGCTGGATGAAGGTGCATTGGAGAAATCGATCGAGCTGCTGTGTAATGCCAACCATATTTTGGTGGCTGGCGTGGGCACATCCGGCCCAATGGCACACGAGATGTTTAACCGCCTTTTCCGTCTGGGACTGAATGTTCAGGTCCAGACGGATTCGTATTTGCAGGTGATGCAGTGTTCCTTATTAAAGCCGGAAGATGTGCTGCTGATTATCTCGCAAAGCGGCGATTCGAGAGACCCGCAGCGCACAGCCGCTGAAGCACACCGCCTGGGGGTACCGGTGATTTGCATTACCGGCAATCTGCTTTCCCCGGTTGCTGAACTTGCCGATGTGGTGCTGCTTTCTGTTTCGCAAGAAACATCCTCAGAAACCATCTCTTCGCGAATTGCGCAATACGCGCTGATCCATGCGATTTATACCGGGCTGGCGCTGCGCTCGGTGGATCGGGCAATTGAGAACGAACAAATTATTTGGGACGCATTAATGCGCCACGAGCCTTTTCAAACCAAGTCTTAGCAAAATTTGGTCATAGTTTTCAGGAGGTCCTGTGACGGAACCGGTTGTACATATTGAAGAACTGCAATATCGTTATCGGGGGCAAAAAGAATATGCTCTGGACGGCATTAACCTGGATGTGAACAAGGGTGAATTCCTGGTTGTAATGGGACCGTCTGAGGCGGGGAAAAGTACGCTGGCTGCCACGTTCAACGGCCTGATCCCGCATTTCCACGTTGGCAAATTAAAAGGCAATGTGCTGGTAATGGGTGCAAATACCCGGGAAAAGACCGTCGCAAATATGGCGGAAACGGTCGGGATGGTCTTTCAGGATTTTGAAGCCCAATTGTTTTCTACCAATGTGGAATTGGAAGTGGCTTTTGGGCCGGAAAACTTTGCGGTGGAACGCCCGGAGATTAAAAAGCGCATCGACGAAAACCTGGCCTATGTTGGCTTAAATGCATTTCGCAAGCGCGCTCCTTCCACGCTTTCCGGCGGGCAAAAACAAAAATTGGCGATTGCTTCTGTCCTGGCACTGAAACCGACGATCCTGGTGATGGACGAACCGACTACAGACCTGGACCCAATCAGCAAGATGGGTGTGTTTGAAATCACCAATGAGCTGCGGAAACGTGATGACATCACCTTAATTGTGATTGAGCATGAAACAGAAGAGGCGCTGAATGCAGACCGCATTCTTTTGATTAAGGATGGGCAAATCCAGAAGTTAGGTCCGGCGCGGGAAATCTTGAGCGATGTGGATTTAATGGAAGGTCTGGGATTGATGCCCCTGGGAATTCCACGCTTCTTTAAGAGCATGGGCAAGAACAGCAATACCCTGCCGCTCACCCCGGATGAAGGTGTCGCCGCGTTCCAGGCGATGAACTGGAAAATTTCCGATGAGAAATACCAGCAGATACTATCCAAAGAAGCTGAGCTGCGCGGAAAATTTACCGAGCCGCTGATTCAATGCCGGAATCTGGAGCACGTGTATCCGGGCGGGGTGAAAGCACTGGATGGAATTACCCTGGATATCAATAAAGGCGAGATGATCGCTATAGTTGGACAGAATGGCAGCGGGAAAACTACCCTGGCAAAGCATTTCAACGGCTTGTTAATGCCCACCGGCGGCGATATGAAAGTGGACGGTGTGGATACGGTCAAGCAAGGGGTTTTCAAACTCGGCCAAAAAGTGGGTTATGTTTTCCAAAACCCAGATCACCAGATCTTTTCTGAGACGGTGTTTGATGAGGTAGCCTTTAGTCCGCGTCTGCGCGGCTTATCAGAAGCTGAGGTTAAACAGCGGGTGACCGAATCGCTAGAGGCGGTGGGTCTGGAGGGAGCTGAAGCATTAGATCCCTTCAGCATGACCAAGAGCGGCCGCCAGCGTGTTGCTGTGGCTTCCATTCTGGCTGCGAAGCCCGAAGTGCTCATTCTGGATGAGCCGACCACTGGATTGGACTATGCCGAACAGCGCAGCATGATGGAAATGGTGCGCCATTTAAATGAAACGGGCAGCACAATTATCTTTGTGACCCATCACATGTGGGTGGTTGCTGAATATGCCCAGCGTGTTTATGTCATCAAAGATGGCAAGATCTTCCTGGAAGGTTCTACCCGCGAAGTCTTTTCGCATGGAGATGAACTGCGCGATGCGTTCTTACGCCCGCCTCACTTTGTTGAGTTTAGCAACCGTTTAGGAAAAACCATGCTCAAGCCGGAAGAACTTGTCCAGTGCATTGAAGGAGACCGGAACTGATGGATGCCGAGATTTATTTAGATATCAATACCTTTATTCACCGATTGGATCCCCGCACCAAGCTGATCCTATTCCTGCTCTCGTTTGTGGCTGTATTGCAGTTTGATCACCCGTTGTGGATGCTGCCAATCACGCTGCTTACACTGTTCCAATTGGTGATTTCTGGGGCGATGAAGAATATGCGCCGCATCCGCTTTATCCTGCTGGTGTTAACTATATCAAGCATCATCATCTGGAATCTTTTCTCCAACGGGCAAACCAAATTGTTCTGGTTTATCGAAGCTGAATCGCTGGCTTTTAGCTTTTCGCGAACCCTGTTGATGATTTTGATGATTTCCATCGGTATGATCTTGATCACCACCACACGGAATGAAGAACTGGTTTTGGGAATGATTCGTCTGGGTATGCCGTACCGGGTGGGCTTTGCCATCTCAACTGCTTTGCGCCTGGTCCCGACCATTGCCAGCAGCACCCAAACCATCAGCCAGGCACAGCGCAGCCGCGGCCTGGACCTGGACAACGGTACCATTATTGAGCGGATCCGTAAATTCCTCCCGCTGCTGGTTCCTGTGTTTATCTCCACCATCCGCAATACCAATATCTTTGGAATGGCGCTAGAATCCAAAGGATTTGGCGCACGTGAAAAACGTGTCTTCTACCTGGATTTGAAAATGACTCGTGCCGATTACCTGGTATTGGCCTTTGCTGTGGTATTTATGGGTGTTTGTATCTACCTCAATCTTGCTGGTTTTGGCCACCTGACCGGCCTGACCCGTTTCTAAGGAGACTGCGATGACCGTTCAAGAAATCAATGAGATGCTGCCCTTCTTGCTGCGCCGCGAGAATGTCGCGCGATTAGAAGATGGCGCTGTGGTCATCGGCGACCGCCGCAAGTACCCCTTTGAAAAAGCCTTTGTCCGCTGCACCTCGGTTGAGGAAGTCGCCCGAGCAATTGAGGAAATGGTCACCCAGGGTGGAGGACCGTCCAATGCGGCCATGTATGCGATGGTGATGGAAGCGCAGCGAGTGCAGGCAAAATCGGCAGATGGGCAGCGTGCTGATCTGACCGCGGCCGCCCAGCGATTGATGCGCACCCGTCCGACCAACACGGCTTTACACCGCCGGTTGGAAGGCGCATTAAAGATGGTGGATCAAGCGCTGGCTGAAGGAAAACCGGTTGCAGAAACGCTGTTAAGTTGGATCGAGAAATACCGCGACCAGGTTTACGAAGAATATGAAATCAGCGGCAAGCTTGGTTCCAGCCTGATAGAGGATGGAGACGGCATTTTAACCATGTGCTTTGCCGAGACAGCTTTCTTGCTAACCCTGGCGATGGCCTGGCAGCAGGGCAAGCGAATTCGGGTTTTCACCCCGGAAACCCGCCCCTATTTGCAAGGTGCGCGCCTGACCGCCCCCAGCATCCACGAACTGGGTATTCCGGTACAAATCATTGGTGACAATATGCCGGCTTACGTGATCTCTCAGGGCAAGGTGCAAAAGTATTTCACCGCCGCCGATCTGGTGACCCTGGATGGGCACGTGGTGAATAAAGTTGGCACGTTCCAAAATGCAATTGCCGCCCATGCGCACGGCGTACCGTTTTTTGTCTTCTCCTGGGGGCCGGACCGTCACAAACCGGACCGTGCCTCGATTGAAATTGAGGAACGCGACCCGGCTGAAATGAAATCTTGCCGGGGTGTGCCCACCACAGACCAGGCGATTGATGCTTATTACCCTGCCTTTGATATTACTCCGCCGCATTATGTTTCCGGCATCATCACCCGGCATGGTGTGCTCAGCCCGTTTGATCTGCCGCGTTATTTTGCACAAAGTGATTTAGGAGGGCTGCGCCCATGAAGCACGCAATCATTGCCGGTACCGGCGTGTATGAATTGCCAGGAATTACGTTTGAGCCCAAAGTGATTGAGACACCCTACGGCCCAGCGATGGTGTATTTTTGCAAAGGCGACTATGAAGATCTGGTTTTTCTGGCCCGTCATGGGTTAGAACACCATACCCCACCTCATAAAATTAATTACCGGGCAAACCTGAAAGCCTTAAAAATGTTGGGTGTAGAACGCATCCTGGCGACCAATGCAGTGGGCTCCATCAGCCGGTCTATCCCGCCAGGCGGGCTGGCATTGGTGGATGATTTCCTGGATTTTACGGACGGCAGACAATTTACGTATTATGACGGCGGAAAATCCGGCCTGGTGCATACCGATATGAGCAATCCGTATTGCCCTGCGCTGCGGCAAAAATTGTTGGAACTTGCCCCGGACTTTAACCTGACCGTCCAGCCCAAAGCCACCTATGTTGCAACCAACGGCCCTCGCTTTGAATCCCCGGCTGAAATTCGCATGTATGCCCGGCTCGGCGGCGATGTGGTAGGCATGACCGGTGTCCCGGAGGTCGTGCTGGCACGCGAGTTGAATATGCATTATGCGGCTGTGGCTTATTCGATTAACTGGGCAGCCGGGTTAGAAACCGAGATGGAATTCGTCAGCGGTCAAATGGCTGATGTGAAGAAACGCATGACCCTTTGGATGGTCCGGACACTGCAATCTGATGTTCCCCTGGACTGCAGATGTGAAAAAGCCTTAATGGTAATGCATGCTCCGGAAGAATAACTTATTGATATTGTTTTCTATGATGGCCAATTTTTTCGATCAAGGAGGAGTCTATCGGAATAAGCCAACCCATTTCAAGCTCGCAATTGTTCAAATCTAGTCCCATTCATATTTTCGGAAAGGATCAAAGACCATGAAAGAAATCTTTACGATGTGGAAGAATACCCGGATGATCATCCTGGTAGCACTCTCAGCAGCTATTTATGCTGCCTTCTTGATTGTCTTTAAGGGTGGTATCGTGTTGGTTCCTGGCATCACTGAGGTTCGCCCCGCGAACGTTTTCCCGCCCATCTTCTCGCTCATGTTTGGACCGGCGGGTGCATGGGGTTCAGCCATTGGTAACCTGATTGGTGACCTGTTCGGCGGAACGCTGGGTGTTGGCTCCATCTTCGGTTTCTTTGGCAATTTCTTCCTCGGTTTTATCCCCTACAAAATGTGGGGCGCGACCTTCGGCCTAGTTTCCAAGAACAACGTTGCCCAGACCACCAACACCGCGAAGAAAGTCTTGGCATTCGAAATTGTTGCCCTGGCTGCCTCCGCTGCCTGCGGTATCATCATTGCCTGGTACCTTGACCTGGCTGGCATCGTTCCGTTTGCCTTCCTGGCCATCACCATCACCGTCAACAATTTCGCGGCTGCATTCGTCCTCGGCCCGATCCTCTTAGCCCTGCTCTACCCGCGTGTCAAGCGCTGGGGTTTGATCTGGACTGACATCATGAAACCCGAAGATGTTGCCAAAGGCTTTGGCAAGACCTTGGGCTCCATCCTGATGCTGCTCGGTTCCATTGGCGGTTTAGTTGTTGGTATGCTGGTTGCGACCGGCGCCGCTGGCCAGACCATCTACGGCTTCACCGGTGAATCCGGTAAAACTGCCGTGTGGATCGCTGTGCTGCCTTTCCTGGTAGTGATCCTGCTTGCCAGTGTCATGCTCTCTGGACGCGAACAGTTCGTCGAAGAAGACGAAGATTAACAGTTAAGTTACAACCATCCCAATCCAATTTGGCTCTTGGGGCGCAGCAGACCTTGCTCGGGATGACCGAGATTAGGCGCGCTGCGCCCCATATTATCAATCATCCATTCTCGCTATTCCTTGAAGGAGAGGAAATTCTGATGCCCGAACCTGTTCATGTGGATTTATTGGTCGTTGGCGGGACGATCTTGACCATGAATCGCGAGCGCCGCGTGATCGAAAATGGGGCGCTGGCGATTCTTGGACAGCATATCGTTCAGGTTGGACCAGCGCAAGAAGTGCTGCCCCTGGTTAAGCCTGCCCACACCGTAAATGCGTCTGGAATGGTCATAATGCCAGGTTTGGTGAATACTCACGGCCATTGGGCAATGACCCTCTTTCGCGGGCTGGTTGATGACCGGCCGTTGGAAGCCTGGCTGGGCACTATCTGGAAGACAGAAGCTGCTTTTGCCACCCCCGAAAATGTAACCGCCGGGTCGCAATTGGCCATTATGGAAATGATCCGCTCGGGCACAACCTGTGCGGCGGATATGTACTGGCATTTTGAGAATAACACCCAGGCTGCGATCGATGCAAATTTCCGCATGGTGAATGGTCCCAGTTTTGCACAAATTGACGGCTTTGAAGAAGTGTCTCTGTCTGGAGAAAATGCCGAAGCCTACCTGCAGCAATATCAAAATCATCCATTGGTGCATACCTGCGTGCAAATGCACGCTACCTACACCGTTAACGGCGATCTGATGAAAACGGTGCGCGAATTGGCCGAAAAATATCAGGTCGGTTTTATTACCCACGCTTCCGAATCGCGCGGCGAGATGGAAAATGTGCGCGCGATGTATGGAAAAACACCTATTGAAGTGCTGCGCGATAACGGCCTGCTTGGCCCGCGTACCTTACTTGCGCATGCGGTTCACCTCAGCGATGCAGAAATTGCGCTGCTGGCAGAAACCGGAACTTCTGTAGCGCATTGTCCTGCCTCGAATTTCAAACTAAGCTCTGGGATTGCCCGGGTGGCCGATATGCTCAAGGTCGGGGTGAATGTTGCCATCGGCACGGACGGTCCGGCCTCAAATAACGACCTGGATATGCTGCAAGAGGCCAGTCTTGCGGCAATGATGCAAAAAGCAGTCAGCGGCGACCCAACGGTGCTGCCTGCCGAGCAGATGGTGGAAATGGTGACCATTCGCGGTGCGCAGGCGGTTGGCCTCGCGGACAAGATCGGTTCACTGGAAGCGGGTAAGCTGGCGGATGTAGCCATTCTGGACCTGGATGCGCTGCATCTGATGCCCTGTTATGACGTGTACTCGCACCTGATTTATTCAGCCTGCAAATCCGATTTTCGCCATGTGATTATCAATGGTAAGCTGGTGATGGAAGACCGCTGTCTGCTGACCCTGGATGAGCAAGCCGTAAAACAGCAAATCAAGCAAATCAGCCGTGATATTCAACGGTTAGAATAACCATAGTTTATAGGAGCAAAGAATGACAAAAGTTTCTCCCAAGTTTGGCCTTGGGACGCTGGTTAACCACGTCTCCGAAGGTGACAACCCCAAACACTCTCATATCACCCCGATTTACCAGACTTCCACATTTTGTTTTGATGATGCGGAAACTGGCGGGCGGGTCTTTGCCGGTGAAGAACCCGGTTTTGTTTATACCCGCGCAGGCAATCCGAATTCCATCCAATTGGCTGAAAAATATGCTGTATTGGAAGGAATTGACCTGATCCGCGCTAATCCGGAGCTGCCGGTGGAGCAGGTTGTGCAGGGAAGGGTGTATTCATCCGGTATGGCTGCCATTACCTCGGCAATTTTAGGCAAGGTTCGTCCCGGACAGACGGTCATCGCGCAGCGCTGTCTGTACGGCAACACCTTTGGCTTTTTGTACGACCTGGCCCCTTCCTTTGGGCTGAATGTGGTCTGGCTGGACAATGTTTCACCGGAAGCCTGGGCTGAGGCTTTTGACCATCATCCGGAAGCCGTGCTGGCTTACCTGGAAACGCCCTCCAACCCTACGCTAGAAATTGTGGACCTTCGCGCGGTGGTGGAAATCGCCCACGCGCACGGTGCCTGGGTGATGGTGGATAACACCTTCGCTACCCCGTATCATACCCGCCCGCTGGGATTGGGCTGCGATGTGGTGGTGCATTCGACTACCAAATACCTTTCCGGGCATGGTGTTGTGATCGGTGGGGCAGTGGTCAGCCGCCACCTGGATTATATGGACCCGCGCGGAACGGGTATTGGCCGGGTGGCAAAATTGGGCGGTTCGCCCAGCCCGTTTGATAACTGGCTGGCAAATATGGGCCTGAAAACCTTCCACCTGCGTATGCGCGCGCACAATGAAAATGCGGTCAAGATCGCGGATTGGCTTGAACAGCATCCCAAGATCGAGCGGGTATTTTACCCGGGCTTAAAGAGCCACCCAGGGCACGAACTGGCTGCCCGGCAGATGGAAAACGGTTTTGGCGGGATGATTTCCTTTGAGGTGAAGGGCGGCTTAAAGGCCGGCGCCGCACTGATGGATAACCTGAAGTTGATCTCACTGGCGGTCAGCCTGGGAATTGTCGATTCGCTGATCGAGCATCCGGCCAGCATGACCCACGGCAAGATTCCGCCGGAAGAACGCATCCAGGCGGGCATCACCGATGGACTGGTGCGCTTCTCGGTGGGTATTGAAGAAGCCGCCGACCTGATCGACGATCTAGACCAGGCACTGGCGAAGGTAGGATAGGTCTGATTTCTTAAGGGAAATCAAGTAGAGCACAAAAAATAAACCACCCCCCATTTTTGATTCATCTGGTTTGATCTGCCGGAAATTGTCCGTCAAAAATGGGGGTATTCATGTCGAATATACCAGGGATCATCCATGCAGCCACTCGCATTGCAAAATCACCGCAGTACGGACCTGTTAAAACTGGCGGCTTTTTGCCAGCAATACCTGCAACATTATCCGGATGCCAAGTTAAATGCCGCTGAATTTTATACCTACCACCCGGCACTGGAAGCGGGGGAGAATGTATTCAGCGTGCTGGATGCAGACCAAAATCTGCTCGGTTTTGCGCCGCTGTTCCCGGCAATATCCGAGGAAAGCCAGGATATCTGGACTGTTTTACTGGCCTTGCCGGAGCACGCGGCAGCCGGAACGGTTCACGAGATGCTCTACCAGGCGGTATTGGAGCGGGCAAAAGCGATCCAGATTGCGTATAGCTTATCTGGCGTTCGCCTTGCCGCCGATCTGATGGTCAGCCAGACGGGCGATATTGAATTTCTCCGCCAAAAAGGATTTGAACCGTTTGAAGAAATGATCGTGATGTCCAGGGCGGTAAATGAAGCCATTCCGCAGGTTGCTGTTCCGGAAAACATCCGCATTAGCCGGACAAAAATGGAAACCGAAGATGAGCAAACCATCTATCTGAAGGTCTATAACTCCTGCTTTCCGGCCAACCCCAAAACGGTGGATGATTTAAAGTTCTTTCTGGAATCGGAAATGTGGCAAACCGGCACAGCCATTACTGCGGCCACAACCTCCGGCCAGCTGGTTGGTTCCATTCTGGTCTATCCGCTTGGGAATGCCTGCGGAATCACCGATGATGTGATGGTGCTGCCGGAGTGGCGCGGGCGGAATATTGCCCGTTCGCTGATTGGCGAAGGACTGCGCTTTTTCTGCGCGCAGGGGATTGGCGAAGCGCGGTTGGAAGTCCGTGCGACCAATGCGCCCGCAGTGGCAGTGTATGGCTCAATGGGCTACCGGGAGATTAACCGTGAAGTGCTGATGGGGAAGCGGATCTAGCTGGCAGCGACAGTAAAAAATAAGACCTGTGAGGTTATTTTGGGAACCTCACAGGTCAATTATTTTAAGATGTATTTTACCGAAAAATGGTTTCGTGCATTCAGGTAATGATTTTAGTCCGCGGGGGTGCTGGATTCCACCTGGGTGCGGGCTATTGGGGCATCTTTCAGCCAGACCATGGTAATGATAAAGATCAAACCCATCAAAACCGCACCGCTTAGGTAGGGGTAGGTGATTTTGAGGTCAAACAACAATCCAGCCCAAAGCGGACCCACTGCACGGCCCAGGCTCATGAAGGAATTGCTCAAACCGAGTGCCATCCCTTGTTGGTCACCGGCAGAGCGGGAGATCGCAGAGGTGATGGCTGGCCGGAGCATGGCATTGGAGGTCACAAAGAAGCCGACCGTTAACAAAACGGTAGTAAAGTCGAACGCCAGCAGCATCAGGATAAAGCCGATCGCCGAACCAATCACTGAGGCTTGAATGATCTTGTTCTCGCCCCATTTGCGCGTGGCAGGACCGGTGGC
>JAJUJY010000255.1 GCA_029265085.1 Chloroflexota bacterium | reverse complement strand
CGGCAAAAATCTGCAAGCCCAACTGGATGGTGCGCATCTGCTCATTATTCGCCACCAGCAGCGGCCACAGAAAATCGTTCCAGGCAAACAAAAAGGTGAACAGGCCCATCGTCACCACCGAAGAATTATTCAACGGCACCACTACCTTCCAAAGCGCCTGCCAATGCGAGCAGCCGTCCAGGCGGGCAGCGTCCAGGTAGTCGCGCGGGATGGAGATAAACGCCTGGCGCAATAAAAAGATCGAGAAGGCATCCACCATGCGCGGAACAATTAACGCCTGGTAGGTGTTGAACCATTTCAGGTCGCGGATAATCAGGTAAGAAGGGATGATGGTGGCCTGGAAGGGGATCATCATCGTGGCGAGGAAGAGCAAAAAAAGAATATCTCGACCTGGGAAACGCAGGAATGAGAAGGCATAGGCGGCCATTCCGGCAAAGACCGTGCGCGCCAGGATCATCACCACCGCGACAATGGTTGTGTTCAGGTAATACCGCGCAAATGGGGCTGCGTTCCAGGCTTTAAGATAATTTTCAATCTCAAAGACAGTGGGGAACAAATAGGGCGGCAAGCCGGTTGTGCCCCTGGCCTTGAGCGAGGTGGTGAACATCCACAGATACGGCACCAGCACGGCAAAAGCAGCCGGAACCAGGACCAACGCCGCCAGCAGGGTGATGCGCAGCTTTTTCTTATACGCCGGGTCGGAGCGGAAATTAGAAAGCCAGTTTTGCATAATTAGTCCGCCTCCCCTGCCGAGCCAAAGCCGACAAAACGCCACTGCATCAGGGTAAAGAAGGCCACCACCAGGAACATGACCACCGAAATCGCCGAGCCGTAACCTAATTTGAATAAGGAAAATGAATTCGAGTACATAAACATGCCAATCACTTCGGTGGCATTAGCCGGACCGCCGCGGGTCAGCACCATCACCTGGTCAAAGACCAGGAATGAATCGATCACGCCTAAAATCACCAGCATAATCGTGGTGGAACGCAGCAGCGGAACCGTAATATAAAAGAAACGCTGCAAACCGCTGGCCCCATCCACTTCGGCGCTTTCATAATAGTCTTTGGAAAGCCCCTGGAGGGCAGCCAAATACAGGATCAGGGTAAACCCAAGGCGGCGCCAGATCCCCAACGACATCACCGTAGGCAAGGCCCAGGTCTTATCCGCCAGCCAGTTCAGCCCCTGTATCCCCAGGGCGCGCAGCGCAACATTGACAAAACCAAATCCGGGATTGAAGAGCAAAATCCAGACCATCGCAGCGGCAACGGTCGGTGTGACCACCGGCAAGAAGAACATACTGCGCCAGGCGGATTTGCCGAGTAAAAAGCGGTTGTTTAGCAGCACCGCCAGGATCAATCCCAGCGCGATGCTGATGACCGTGACGACAACGGTATATTCAAACGTCACTGTTAGCGAGTTCCAAAAACGGTCGCTTTGCAGCAAAGTCAGGTAATTATCCAGGCCAATAAAGGTCTTGACCTTGGAAAGATTATCCCATTTGAAAAAACTGAGTTTGAACACTACCCCAATCGGATAAAAATTGAACACACCCAGCACCAACAGCGAAGGCAGCAAAAATAACAAGGCGGTGGGCAGGTCACTGCGGCGCAGGCGAGTGAACCAGTTGTTAGTCGGTGCGGCAGGGGTAGGAGTGAGTGCGTTTGCTTTCATGGTTTCCTGTCTCTTGGGGCAGCGGTCAGCAAACCGCTGCCCCATAGAGGAAAGAGTGTATCGAACTTACTTCAGTGCTTCATTGACGGCAGCTTCGGCATTGGTCAATGCTTCAGCCGGGGTAATTTCGCCCAAGAGGGCGCGCTGGATCTCGCGGGAGAAGGCATCGGAAACGGCGAAGTACTTGGCGGTTGCGGGGCGGGTGTGCGCAGAAGCCATCCCGTTGACAAACGGGAGCATGCGCGGTTCGGTCTCGTTGACCCACTTCAAATAATCGGTATTTTCGGCAACCGATTTGCGCACCGGCAAGAAACCTGTCCGTTGATTCCATTCTACCTGAACTTCGCTGCTGGTGAGGTATTTCATGAACTTCCAGGCCGCTTCTTTGTTAGGGGTGGCATCGAACATGAAAAGGTGCTCGCCGCCAACATTGGAGGCAGTGGCGCCGTTAGCCGGAGCCGGGACTGGAGCAATACCCCATTGGAAGGGAGCATCTTTGCGGTAGCCAAACAGCCAGGAGCCGTCGAGCTGCATGCAGGCTTTCTGGTCGCCAAACAAGCCCCACGGACCAGGCTGCGAGCCTTTGCCCTTGAGCATTTCAGAAACGTAGGTCAAAGCTTCCAGACCTTCGGGCGTATTGAACGCCGCGGCAGTGTTGTCTTCATTTAAGAACTGGCCGCCGGCAGCCCACAGCCAGACCTGGAATTGCCAGGTGATGCCTTCACCAGTCGGTTGGGTGAAGTATTCGAAACCAACCACGCCATTGGCGGGGTCCTGGCATTTTTCAGCCATAGCCTGCATTTCTTCCCAGGTGGCGGGGGCTTTCTCGGGATCCAGGCCGGCTTTGGCAAAGAGGTCTTTATTCCAGATCAACTGCATATTGTTGGTGCTGACGGGCAGAGCGTAGCGTTTGCCGTTCATCACATCGAAGTTCGCCAGCATGGGGTAGAAATCATCCACATTGATATCTGCATCATTGGCAATAAAGTCATCCAGAGCAGCCACTGCGCCGGTTTCCACCAACTGCGGAACCAGGATCAGGTCAAGCGCAGCCACATCGGGGGTCGTGCCGCCCGCGATGGAGGTCTGGTAAAGAGTCATGATGTCGGCATAGGGTTGGAAAACGGGTTCCACCACGATATCAGGATTGGCTTCATTGAAGCGGTCCACCAGCTCTTTCATGACATCGGCGTTGGCGCCTTCCCAGTTAAACCAGAAAGTCAATTTGACCGGTTCAGCCGCAGGGGCCTCGGTGGGTTGTTCCGCAGTGGGAGCTTCGGTTGGGGCTGCTTCCACAGCGGGAGCAGCAGGTTCAGCGGTCGGGGTGGCCGCCGGGGCGCAGCCGGCAAACACAACAGCCAGCATGGCCAACAAACAAACGATTGAAAAAGATTTGAGAATGGTACGCATGGGTTAACTCCTGAATAGATTGTGGTAAGGAGGGAATTAAACCGGTTTTCTAAACCAGTTTACTAAACCGGTTTAATTATATAAAATACCTGTTCAGGTGTCAATACCCCAATTCACGTACCCGTCTTTTCCTGTGAGTTTTCCCAAAAGCTCGGGGGTGGTCTTGCAAGACACCGCCCTACCGCGGCAGCAGCCTGCCAGGAGGATGCCTTTGCAGCCACTTGCGAATTCCAATGAGCGGAATCAGGAAAACCGCGTAAATTGCCAGCGCCAGGTTTCCTTTCCACAACCAGAACAGTATCGGGATCAAAACAAGGCTGACCCCGCATGACCAATCCCAGTTACGGCAAATCAGCAAGGCAAATCCCAGCATCATCAGGCTCAAAATGGCTATCAGCGGGTCCAATCCCAGGAAGACTCCAAAGGTCGTTGCCATTCCTTGCCCGCCGCCAAACCTCAAAAAGATAGACCAGTTATGACCGAGCACAACACACACGCCCAACACCAATAATTCGACAAAGCCCAGCTCATTCCAGCGCCCAATTTGAATAGCCAGGCATCCTTTTGAAATATCAAACACACCGGTTAAGATCCCTTGCATACGCCCTACATTCAAGAATACATTCCTGGTTCCGGCGTTTCCGTCCCCGACCCGGCGCGGGTCTATTCCTCTGGTAATTTTCGAGATCCAAACCGCAAACGGCAGCGAACCGAGCAGGTAAGCGGCCAATAAACTGATCAACAAACGGTCAATCATCTTCGCACCTGCTTAATTTCATTATCCGCCACTCAGGCTGCATTTCAAGATCAAACCAATTTTTCACAACAAAATCTGTTCTTTTTTACGCGGTTTTTACGGCCTTTTGGCTAAATATTTTTCCCAACCATCCGATTAATAAGTCAGGCAGGGTTATATCCTGTTTCAAGACAGTTTATCTGCCTTGACAATGAAATTCTCATAACTGAAACGACAAGGGCAAACCCGGCGAAAGCCGGGGACGCAAAGCCGTGGGTCTAAGGCTGTTTAAATCAGCGATGATTGCCAGGTTACCGAACCAGTGTCGCAGTTCTGCGCGGCTGCCTTGCGCCGGTTTACCGGGGTGCCCTTGGGTCAGGAGTGAACAATGAGGGGACTCCGGTTTCTGATTTTAATCATCCTTGCGTTGGCTTTGGTTGGATGGGCAGCCAACCCTAAAACGATTCTGGCTGAAGGGGAAACCCCCTCAACCATCTTTTTGCCTTTAATTCTGTCTGGTTCAGCCGCAACGCAGCCTCCTCCGCAACCATCCTTTATCAGCCTGGAAGATTTCAGCACCACGGTTCAGGATGGGCGCGCCGGGATCATTCGCGGCGCCTATGTGG
>JAJUJY010000186.1 GCA_029265085.1 Chloroflexota bacterium | reverse complement strand
GGAGCTACCCAGACAGGCTGCACGGAAATTGGCGAGTTGTTTTATGCTGCCTCTCAGGTGAAAGACTACGATCCCGAAAGCTGGTTTGCGGAATTTTCTGCCCTGGCAGAGCGGGTGGAAGCTCGTGCGCAAACTTCACTCGCTGGTGGGCATATGGTTTCCGCGCGGGAAAGTTTTTTACGCGCATACAGCTATTACCGCTGTGCACCAGCCTTCTTTAACCCGCGTTCTGATCCGCGTTACCTATCTTATTACCTCAAAGGCCGGGATTGTTTTCGCAAGGCGGCTGCGTTATTTGAACCACCCATTGAGATGGTTTCTGTCCCGTTTGAGGGGAAAATGCTGCCGGGATATTTTGTAAAGGTTGATTCAGTTGCGAAGCCACACAAAACATTATTGATGATTGGCGGCGGGGACACATTTGTTGAGGATTTATACGGCTATATTGTCCCGCAGGCCTTACGGCGCGGATACAATGTGCTTTTTGTGGATTTGCCCGGGCAAGGTGCGCTGCCGTATGAAGGATTAACGATGCGCTTTGATACAGAAGAACCGATGCGCGCAGTGGTCGATTATGCACTCAGCCGCCCGGAAATTGATCCGCAAGGCCTGGTGAGTTATGGGATCAGCGGCGGAGGATATTTGTTAACCCGCGCAGTGACTGCGGAAAAAAGAATCAAGGCATTTGCTGTTTGCAGTGTGATTTTAGACTTTACCAAGGTTTGGTCGCAAAAGCTGCTGCGTTTGGATACTTCACTGCTTTTTAAGATCTGGTCAGCAGTGGAACCAAAGCGGTTTTCTGCAACATTAAATTTGGTAGATACCTATCGCTGGCGTTGGGGAGCTGCAAATAACCAGGAATTAATGGCAGTCAGTCAGGATTTTAAAATAGACCCGTCATTAATTACCTGCCCGATGTTAAATATCGTTGCTGAACAGGAATATACCCATTTTGAGGCTGAACAGATCTGGGCGAAAGAATGCCTTGAAAAAGTTCAAAATTCGAAAAAAGATTTGATCATTACCCCGCAAAATGAAGGCGCAGATAGCCATGCAGTTGGTACCAATCTGAGTTTGATGAGCCAGCTTGTCTTTGATTGGTTTGACGATGTACTCAAGGATCATCTGCGGTGAGCCTGAATATTCCTGGGATAACTGAGAGAATCTATCATCTGGTTGTGCGCGACAGGCTTTCACCCGAATGGACAACCTGGTTTGACGGTGTTCAAGCCATGATCGATGAAGACTCAAATACCCGCATGATTATTTCCGTGCCCGATTCCGCTGGTTTGTACGGAGTGATTTTGCAATGCCGGGATCTTGGTCTGGACCTGATTTCAGTACACATGGCAGATGGCGGGGATTCTTCCAATCCTTTGACCGGTTGTTGACTTTTTTATTTTTTTCCTTTACACTAATGCAGTCGGTTGGGGAGTAGCCGCCTGTTTCCCGCAGGCAGGATAATCGTCAGTACGGAACCCAAAATGTTCCCGGTTATCCAGAACGTAAATGGCAAGACCACCACATTCATTTGTGGTGGTCTTATTTAATCCTAAGGAGAGATATGCTGGAAGCGATTGAGCAGTTTATTGTCGGGTCTTTGCAGGGGATTTTTGACCAGTTTGGTTGGTTAGGGGTCTCAGGGATGATGGTGTTTGAAAATGCCACCGGTATCACACCCAGTGAAATTATTCTTGGGTTGGCGGGATGGATGTTGATTTCAAATCACCAACTGCCAATTACCTACAGCTTTTTGGGTGGATTATTTGCTGCGTTGGGCAGTGTTGCCGGTGCATCGATTGCATATTGGGTTGCGCGTTTAGGCGGTAGGCCGTTAATTGACCGGATTGCCCGCAGTCTGCGGATTGACCCGGCTGAGATTGATCGTACGGAAAAAATCTTCCAGCGCTGGGGACCGGGACTGGTCTTGTTCGGGAGAGTTATCCCTGGTGTGCGAACATTGGTCAGTATTCCGGCTGGACTGGCTCGCATGTCTTACCCGGTTTTTGTCGGCGCAACCTTTATCGGTGCATATGTCTGGTGTACTTTTCTTTTGGGTTTGGGCTTTGTTTTTGGACAGGAATATGCGTTAATCAGCCTGTTCTTGCGTGAATACGCCGTCTGGTTGTTTGCAGTTTTGGGTGTGATTGGAATTGGTTTCCTGGCTTATCGCTGGCGGTTGTGGCGGCGTCAAAAAACAAAACCTTTTACAGGATTGGTTTCTCCCGTAGAGACTATTGAAAATTGAGTAATTTTATATATAATTATCTAAATTATCCAAATTAGGAAATAGACCATGTCTATTTATTGCATCTGTCTGCGCCGGGGGCAGTTAACCGCCGCCGTGAGCAGGGAATAAATTATCCAAAAACGACGGAAAGCGGTTGCAGCCCCTGGTTGATTCTATATGGGCTCAGCCGCTTTTTTTGTTAATTGGCTGCGATTTTGTTTTGGATCAGATCTTATTTGGATCAGATCTTAATGGTAAAAGGAGTAGTTCCGATGAATGGGTTACAAAAAATTGATCATCAGGCCATGCGTACCAATCAAGCTGTGATCATCATTCTCCTGGTCTTGGCCTTTCTGTTTGATTTAAGCTGGGTGGTTGGTATCACAGCGTTTGTTATGTTAGCTGGTACAGCCTTTGGCCGTCCTGGTTTTGGATTTCTCTATACAGCTGTGTTAAAACCGGCCGGGGCGCTGAAACCGGATGTGCTGTTAGACCATCCTCAGCCGCATCGTTTTGCGCAGGGATTTGGTGGAACGGTTCTGGCAACGGCTGCCATTTTGTTGTTGTCCGGTATCTCTGGTTTGGGGTGGGGGCTGAGCTGGCTGGTGGCAGGATTGGCTGCGTTGAATTTGTTCGGCGGATTTTGTGTTGGCTGCGCAGTATATTATTGGTTCAACCGGCTGGGACTGCCCGGATTTAGCCAAACACCACCGCCCGGTGTCTTTCCTGGGCTGCGTCCGAAACGGGAGGAATCATGAGTGATTTGTTGTTTGATCGTTTACTCTGGACGATTGGGATCATTGCGGCTGCCCTGTTGGTGTACATTCTGGTTAATCGAGTGATCCTCTCACGGGCAGGCCGGAAGGGAACTTTAATCGGGATTCGTCGGGGAACCCCAGCGATTTTATATTTCACAACCCCGGAATGCGCACCTTGTAAAACCATTCAACGTCCGGCCTTATCCAAGGTGAAGGATTTGTTTGGCCCAAAATTACAGGTCATTGAAGTAAACGCAGCAGCCCAACCGGAGATTGCAGGCCAGTGGGGGGTGATGAGTGTTCCCACAACTTTCATCCTCGATCGCCAGGGGCAGGCACGTTTTGTGAATCACGGAGTGACTCGAGCGGAAAAGCTGGTAGAACAGCTTCAAAAAGTGACTTAATACAATCGAACCGATGGATCAACCTGGCGGGCGTAACCATCAATCCCGCCTGCCAGGTTATAAACTTGCCTGTAACCTAACGAGTTGAGCCAGCTCACTACCTGCGCACTGCGGAGCCCGTGGTGACAAAAAACCAATATGGGGATATTTTGATCCTGCATTTCTTCTGGTAATGCGGCGATACCGTGCCGAGCCAGATCACTGAGTGGAGCAATTTTTACATTAGGCAAGGGGAGCTGTGCAATCGCCAGTTCAACCGGTTCGCGCACATCCAACAAAATATGGTTTGGATGCATTTGGATAAAATCTTTTACCTGGTTTGGAAGAAGATCCTGGCTGCCAGTTAAGTCCATCGTTACTGCCTGGGTTTGTGGTCTTTTTTCTCTTGCGGCCATTCAAAATGAAATACCTGGTTGACGTGCAGGATTTTCGCTTGATGATCTTTGAGATGTACCACGGAAACTGAGGCCGGGTGAATATGCAGCCGTTGAAAATCTTTGAGCGCTACACCCAGGTAATAAGCTACAGCAAGGCGGACAATGTCGCCGTGAGCAACGCAGGCAATGATTTCTTCTGAACCGTTGGATAGACCACTTAATTCATTCATTACGCGCTGCTGTACTTCGCGCAAGGTTTCTCCGCCTGGGAAGCGTACCTCTGAGGGGTCTTCTTGAAGCTGCTTCCATAACTTCAGGCGCTGCAGCTGCTTGTAGGTGCGTCCCTGAAACGCGCCATAATTGACTTCTGCCAATTCAGGCCGGATTTGAACCGTCAGGTTGTGGATGCGCGCTAAGGGTTCAGCCGTCTCAACCGCCCGTTCTAATGGGCTGGAATATATCGCTTGAAGTGGAACATTGGCCAGTGCTTGCGCAAGGGTCTCTGCCTGTTGGCGGCCTTTGGCATTTAAATGCACCTCCGGCAAGCGGCCTGCTAACCGCCGGTACATGACGTCATTTTCACCGTGACGGATCAGAAGGAGTGTTGTCATTTCCTTTTTTGTTCTGTTCTTTGTTTGAATGTCCCAGTCCATTTGCCTGTGCTTCTCGCCATCGCTGCAAACGAGCCAGGATTTGTGCCTCATAGCCCTGGTCAGATGGTGTGTAAAAGGTGTGACCCAGCAGGCGGGTGGGCAGATATTGTTGTGGGGTAAAGTGTCCCGGAAATTCATGCGGGTACTGGTACCCTTGCCCGTGCCCAAGCCCTTTTGCATCGCGGTTGGAATCCATCAGGTGAGTGGGTACCGGGTCCAATCCTTCGTTTTCAATCCAATTCTTTGCGCGGTAAAATGCGCCGGTAGAATTCGATTTCGGTGCGGTTGCCAGGTACAGGGTTGCCTCGGCAATCGGGTAAATCCCTTCTGGCATACCAATATACTCAAAGGCGTAGGCTGCTGAAGTGGCAACCTGCAGCGCGTGCGGATCGGCCAGGCCGATATCTTCACCCGATAAAACGATTAAGCGGCGCAGTATAAAGCGGGGGTCTTCACCAGCGGCCAGCATTTTGGCCAGCCAATACAGCGCTGCATCCGGGTCAGAGCCGCGTACAGACTTGATAAACGCGGAAATGGTGTCGTAATGAGCATCGCCGTTTTTATCATACAGCACGGCGCGTTTTTGAATGGATTCCTGGGCAACATCCAGGTTAATTAAGATTGACCCGTCTGCTTGCGGCGCAGTGGTCTCAACCGCCAATTCCAACGCATTGAGCAGATTGCGTCCATCACCTCCAGAAACGCGCAGGAGATGTTGGCGGGCATCGTCCTCCAGTGTGATCATCCGATTGCCGTACCCTCGTTCCTGATCGGAAAGCGCCTGGTCAATAATTTTATTCAGGTGGGGTTCGGTCAGCGGCTCAAGTTGAAATACACGGGAGCGAGATACCAGCGCGGAGATTACGTCAAAATAGGGATTCTCAGTGGTTGCACCAATTAAGGTAACCATGCCGGATTCAACGTGAGGCAGCAGCGCATCTTGTTGGGCTTTATTCCAGCGGTGGACCTCATCCACAAAGAGAATTGTGCGTTTGCGGTAGAGCCGCCGTCGTTCGGCTGCCTCACCAATCACACGGCGTAGTTCTGCAACCCCCGCCAGAACAGCGGAAATTGTCTCGAAATGAGCCTGGGTGTGATTGGCAATAATTTGTGCTAACGTGGTTTTCCCTGTACCGGGTGGGCCAAAGAAAAGGATCGAAGAAAAGACCCGGTCAGCCTCGATGGCGCGGCGCAAGAGTTTGCCCTGGCCAATAATATGTTCCTGGCCTACAAATTCATCCAGCGTGCGCGGGCGCATCCGCGCAGCCAGGGGGGCTTCCTGCTGCATTCGTTCTTGCATGGCATGTTCAAAAAGGTCCATAGGATGATTCTACCACAGGCGTCAAGAAAATAGAAATAAAATTCTAGCGATTGAGAATGGGAATGATGTTCTGTTTTTGATGAAGTTTTTCCCGTTCAGTGGTATAAACAGAGCGGGGGATAATCTCATCATCTTACCACCGGAGGATCAATATGCCTGGAGAGACCTTCCTGGCGATCGACAACGGCACACAGAGTGTGCGAGCATTAATCTTCGATCCTGAGGGCAATTTGCTGGCCAAGAATCGCGTGCCCATCGAACCTTATTTCAGCACGGCACCTGGTTTAGCAGAGCAAGATCCAGAAATATTTTGGACCGCAGTTTGTGAAGCCTGCCAGGGATTGTGGAAAAAAGCCCCTGAGTTGAAAAGCAGCCTGGTGGGAGTTGCTCTTACTACCCAGCGGGGTACGTTAATCAATCTGGATAAAAATGGAAAACCCCTGCGGCCTGCGATGGTTTGGCTGGATCAGCGGCGTACAGAAGGCCTTCCTCCGGTGGGTGGTTTGTGGGGACTGGGGTTTGCACTGACCGGCATGACCGGTACCGTTGCCTACCTTCAGGCAGAGGCAGAATGTAATTGGATTCGGACGAACCAACCGGATATTTGGAAAAATACCCATAAATATTTGTTCCTTTCGGGCTATCTCACCTACCGCATGACTGGCAAATTTACCGATTCGGTCAGCAGCCAGGTTGGTTATGTCCCATTTGATTATAAAAAGCAGCGTTGGGCTAGTAAGGGGGATTGGAAGTGGCAGGCTGTGCCAATGGACCCGAAAATTTTACCGGACCTGGTTCCAGCCGCCGGTATTTTGGGCGAAATCAGTCCCGAGGCCGCAGAGGCGACCGGGATACCGGTCGGACTGCCTATCGTGGCTGCGGCGGCTGATAAAGCCTGTGAAGTGATTGGCTCAGGATGTTTGGAACCGAATGTTGGCTGCTTAAGCTACGGCACGACCGCAACGATCAACACAACCCACCGCAAATATGTGGAAGCAATCCCGATGATCCCGCCGTATCCATCAGCAGTTCCCGGTGCATATACACTGGAAATGCAGATTTATCGCGGATTCTGGATGGTAAGCTGGTTTAAACAGGAATTTGGTCTGCATGAACAGCAGCGCGCACAAGAAATGGGCGTTGAGCCAGAAGCTTTATTTGACCAACTGGTTGAAAAGGTTCCACCTGGGTCTCATGGATTGGTGCTGCAGCCCTATTGGTCGCCAGGGTTGAAAGTTCCTGGACCGGAAGCGCGGGGTGCAGTCATTGGCTTTGGGGATGTGCATACCCGGGCACATTTTTATCGTGCCATTTTGGAAGGCCTGGGATACGCTTTGCTTGAAGGAGCGGAACGAACAGAACGACGCACGCATGTCCCAATTACAGAAATTCGGGTGGCGGGCGGCGGCAGCCAGAGCCGTTGTGCCATGCAAATTACAGCGGATATTTTTGGGATTCCGGTGTCACGCCCGCATGTGTATGAGGCGTCTGGTTTAGGCGCAGCAATTGATGTGGCGGTCGGTCTGAATGTGTACCCGAATTTTGAAACCGCAGTGTCTAAAATGACTCACCTTGGGGATACATTTGAACCGGATGCCTCGGCTCACCGCATATACCGGGCTTTATTTAAAAATGTTTATTGCAAGATGTATGACCGGCTGCAGCCTTTATACAACGAATTGCAGAAGATTACCGGGCCGAATCAGCTGGGAATGATGGAATAGATAACCAAAGCCCTGGGCAGCTTGAATATTGAATCTGCGATGTTCAAGTTGCTCAGGTTGATGTTTCGTTGGAATAACACTACAATAGAGATACTTTTCTAACCGCTCACGGTTGGGGAAATTTTACTTTTG
>JAJUJY010000134.1 GCA_029265085.1 Chloroflexota bacterium | reverse complement strand
GGTGATAATTATCGCCTTTCACGTACCCGGGATGGTTTGGTTTTGTTGGTGCGGGCTGTGCGGGAAGGTTTGATGGTGCTGCGCCGCCTGGGCTATCCAGTCACACCAGCCAAATACCGGGTCCTTGAATATATTCCTGAACCTGTTTTGGTCTGGGCGCTCAAATTGGGTATGAATACTGAACGGGCAGAACTGGTCATGGCACGCCACGCAAACCACGCCCGCGATGAAATGACCCAGGTGTATAAAGAATTTAAGCAATTGGCTTTTGACTCTGGGCTGCCAACGCCTGCGATTGACTCTTTAGGCAGCTACCTGGATGAGACTGCGCCAACAGTGGCGGACGGATCGTCCGTTTTATCGGTCAATTACCGCGGTTTGTTTATGGGCGCTGCCCTGCTGACGGCCTCTGCTTTGACCCTGGGATGGGCGCTGCGAGGAAAGCGAAATGACTGTAAATAACCCAATGGCAAATTCGTTGGGAGAAATTCATTTTGTTGAAGATATCGCGTTATTCTTCGATCAAATGGGTTTGCCGCGCATGGCTGGCCGGATTCTTGGGGTACTGTTGATATCCGATCCGCCGGAGCAATCGATCACGGATTTATGTGAGCGGTTAAATGCCAGCAAAAGTTCCGTCAGCATTATGGCACGTTTGCTGATTGAAAAAGGATTGATTGAACGTGCGCCTTCCAGAGTGCCCCGCCGGGATTATTATCGGTTTAAACCGGGCGGTTGGGTTTTATACATGCAGCAGTGGATGTCTTTAATGAGTGAATTGCACCGGATTACCGAGCGCGGTTTGGATTTGTTAGCCAACAAACCTCCTGAAATGCGCAGCCGGTTGGAAGAGGCGCATGATTTATTCTCTTTTTTAGAAGAGCGGTTTCCGCAACTGCTTGAAAAACTGGCTCAAGGGAAAAACTAAAGAAACCTTTGCGGATACCTTTCTTCTATTAATGCGGGGTGGGTTATATGAATTACTACACTCAAAATATTTTTCCAAAATGGATGAATGCCAGTTTGTCCAAACCTCAAGTGACTAACCTGCGCCGAAATGTGCTCCGTGCAGTTCAAGGAAAGATATTGGAAATTGGCTTTGGCAGCGGACTTAACTTGTCATGTTACCCCAAAACGGTGGATCGGATTACCGCAGTGGATAGCAGTCCGGATATGTATGCCTTATCCTGGCTAACAATACGGGATACCGGGGTGTCCGTTGACCTGTATGAAGCTCCATCCGAGCAGCTTCCGTTTCAGGATGCTTCGTTTGACACGGTGGTATCCACCTGGACGTTATGTTCGGTCTCTGATCCCTTGCGCAGCCTGGAGCAGATTCACCGTGTGCTTAAACCGGGCGGGATGTTTATTTTTTTAGAGCATGGATTAAGTTGTGATACGGGTGTACGGTTCTCGCAGTCCCTCTTAAACCCATTTTATAAGGTACTGGCAGCAGGCTGCAACCTGAACCGGGATATCTCTGGGTTGATATCCGCCGCGGGGTTGCGCATTGTCGAATTGAACCAGTTCCAATTAACCGGTACACCCAAACATGAAGGGTGTTTGTATCAAGGTCAGGCAATTCGGGACTAAACAGCGATTTCATCAGGATAAAGGGAAAATCATGGCCGAAAACATCGATGCAGCGTATTATGTTCACCATCAAAAGCAGTTTATTCGCCTGCTTCGCTCCTCAAGCCCATTTATACGCCTGGAGTTGAGCCGTCAGATGGGTAAAGAGCAAGCAGATCAAATTACCAAAGAAATGACCAGGCGGTTTATAGAGCTGCTGCCCACCCTTCCCTATATTGGTGGAGATGAAGTCAAAGGATTTACCCGGATCATTGCCCAGGGAGGGCAGATGCTGGCTTTCTACCAAACGATGCGGGACCGCGGTTACTCTCCGGAAGAAGCCGGACAAATCCTTTACAATGCAGTACGCAGAATGTACCGGTCTTTTCCAATGCGGTGGGTTTTGAAGATCATGGGGTGGAGTGAAGGAAGAAAGCGAATGGCCAAACTCCGCAAAGTGGCAGAACGCAGCCAGGCGCATCGTTATGCGGGAGATTGGGTTTTCACCTATGTGGAAGGCGATGTCAAATCCTTTGATTGGGGGTTGGACTATACGGAGTGTGGGTTGGTGAAATATTTTAAAGCGCATCAGGCAGAAGCATTTGTGCCCTACCTGTGCTTGTTAGATTACCCGCAGTTTGAGGCCATGGGGTGGACGTTGAACCGGACATCGACCCTTGCGCAAGGGGGAACGGTATGCAATTTTCGCTGCACCGCCAACCGCAAAAATTGCCAGCCGCATGTTGAAATGGGTATTGAAGTGCATTGAGGCTGTGGCAAAATTATTCGCTCCCTGGCGGTTGAACTCTGCCAGGGAGCATTTATTTAAGAAAGCTTAGATTAGCACTTCGCCGCGGACGATGCGTACATCGGGATAATAGGTGGTCGGAAAGGCAAATTGCATCTGGTGGAAGCGCCACTGGCCTGATTGCTTCACCAATACACCGGTAAAGCGAATCGGCCAGACAAATTCTTCGCCGCGTCCCAACTCGAACAGTGTGTTGGATGCGCCGCGCACGATATAACGGACCATTTCGCTGGCTGGCCGGGCAGGTTCTTTGTCGAGCATTTCTTTGAGGTAATCCAGGTAATTCTGGCAGCCTTCTTCCTGAGGAAAACGCATGGTAACCGTGGCTGGAACGGCAACCCAGGCAACATCACCCAGCGCGTGAATGTGCGCCTTATCTAATTCCAGCACAAAGTCGCCCCAGAATTTCCAATCGGAATCAACCAGTTCGCGGACGGGTTCTCTCCCAAGGCACCATTCGCCTTTTCCTGGTGTGACAGAACCTGTGCCGATTACCTCCAAATCAGGAGAATCAATGAACAGATCCATAAAAGCAGCGATGTGAACGGGGTCTCTCTGCGTATAGCCGAGTTGAAATTTTTCTAATACGGTACGGATTTCTTGAATGGTGTCGGACATGGTTAAATTCCTCATGAGCTGTCGAATGGATTGCTGAGAAGGGCTATTTATTACTTTCTTTTGAAAATTAGTATAGCCGATTCAAAATAAATGAACTGAAATTATTCTGCGGTAAATGATTTCACATTTTGTTCGCCTTCTCAATAATCAGGCAAGAAAAGGATTTATTGGGCTGATTTCTGTGGCTGGGGAGCAAGGAATTTCCCCCTTTTTCCCTTGTTCCCCGCGGCCAGTTAATTGCTTTCTTATTCCCAGGTCAGGCTGGAGGCCATGTGCTCTACGACAGGTTCGGCTTGTTCCAGGGCTTCCAGGGTGGCGGCGCGGACAAATACGCCAGCCATTAGTTCAGGGTCTTTGGCTGGAAAGGCGTAAATTAATTCGTAGCCTTCCAGGTTGCGCTCACCAGTGGCCGCTATCGTCATATAGCTTTCGACTTTATAACGGGTAACCGCTAAATCACCGATGGTAATGTCGCTTTGCTCCAGGATGACCGCATCTTCATTGAATAACAATCGTTTGGCATCCTTATCCGGGCTAATAAAGGTCAACCGCAGGCCAGCCAGGGTCTGCCCGTTATCCGGAGATAACCAGCCGGCATTTCCGTAAAAATCCCATCCTTCGGGTAATTCCAGGTTGGCTGTGACTGGGCCAGGAATGGTGATCGATTTATAGGCAGCGGCAGTTTCTGGTTGGGGCTGCCCAGCCTCTCCGGCGGTTGCAGCGTCTGCGGAGGTGCAGCCGGTCAGGAGCGCCAGGCAGAACAAAAGAATGAGCAAGAATAGACGAACTCGTATAGAACGATTATTTTGCATATGGTTGATCCTCCATGAAAGATTCTTACAGGAGAATCGTAAATCCATCCATCATCGCTGGCACTCTGCGAAGGTTGAGTTTTTGGGGGTGACGATTGGGGGAATTTTTCCCTGATCTTTTGGTCAGGTGATGCTGGTTGAAAGGCTGGCGGAGAACAACCTGAATCAATCCAGCGTCAACACGCCGGAATGTTTATTTAGCCAGTCGATTTCAGTATGGTAATCCGGGAACAGGGCTGCTACCTTGTGCCAAAATTGCTGGCCGTGATTGCGCACGCGGGTATGAACTAATTCATGGATAACCACATAATCAATGGATGCAGGGCGCGCCATCACCAGACGCCAGGGAAAGCTCAACGTACCGCGGCTGGAGCAAGAACCCCAGCGAGTCCGCGCGGAGGTGATTTTTATTTGTTTGTAGGCTAACTGGTTAGCCTGTGCATGGGTTTCCACCCGCTCACTCAAAATTGTGCGGGCTTGCGTGCGATACCAGGCGGTAAATAATTCTTGAGCACGAGGAATGGCATCTTTTCGCAAGCGGAAATGTTGGTTCAGTGTCAAAGGAGCGCGTTGGCTGCGAGGATCAACCAGTTCCAGGGAAATTTGTTGGCCTAGGAACCAAAATCTTTCACCTTGCGCAAATTGATGTTTTGCAGTTTGCGGATACTGCTGCCTCACCATGATTAATTTTTCTTCAATCCAACGGGACTTTTCAGACGCAAATGCCTGGATTTGTGCTTCGGTCGCATAGATGGGTGCGCGCAAAATCACTTCACCCTGGCGTGTGATTTCTATCGCGATGGATTTGCGCCTGGATTGGATTACCCTGTCAACCAATGCAGGCAGTTTATTTCGGGTGATGTTACGGGGCCTTGGACTCATTGTGACTGAGTATATCAAACCTTTTTGGATTTTTGCATTTTAATCTGTTCTAATGGACAGGTTATTTTCCTGCTTTCGATGGGTCATTTTAAGTGGTGGAAATGGTTTAATCGTTCTGACAAACGATGTGATCCGATAGGTGAATAGAAATGAAGCCAATTTCAAACATTATTGCAAAGCTGGGCATCGCGATTAAAGAAACTGCACATCTGTGGTGGGTAATTCTGTTGAAGCCGCTCCCAATCGGTTTGATTTTTTTGTACCTGGTGGGCAGAACACTCATAAGCCTGTTTGCCGGGGGAGTGATCCTAACCGCAATCCGCAGTACAGTGCTTGGATTATTGTTCAATGGCTTGGCTATCTTCGTGATTGAAGCGTTGCATTATTTTCAAAACGGTTCCATGCAAGAAGTATCTTTACAATCTACTCATTGGGAAAAGAAAAATCCCCTGGTCTTGGGGAGTGTCTTGCTTTTGTATGTTTTTTGGTTTCTGTATATTGTTGATGATTTTCAACGTCAAGGGAAAGCCCCAGGATACCCGATTTTGCAGTGGTTGCCTGGATATGATGGGTATTACTATGGATTGCAAAATCTGACAGAGTGGTTAAATCTGCAATTTGGTTTTTGGTCAGCCCGCATGTGGGGTGGAGTAATCCAAACCGCCCTGATAGGGTTCTTGATCCCCGTGATTTTGCTATGGCTATTTGGATTCCGTTGGAAGGATTTGGGATTAAATTTCCGCAAGATGCTTCCGGCGATGCCGTTCATTATTTTGTTAGGAATATGGGCGATTGCGAATGGGGTAAACAGTTCCCGCCTATCTTTCCTTGTGTATGGATTAATCAATCCAGCTTTTCGAGAAGAATTCTTTGACCGGAGTATAGTACAGCGTTCGCTCAGCAGTTATCTTTCCCCGGCAGGTGGGTGGTTGGCTGCCAGTGTCTTATTTGCTCTGATCCATATTCCTGCCTATACCTTTGATTATCATGCGGGAATGGGCTGGGCAGTTACCGCGGTCAATCTGTTTGACCTGACTCTGGCAGGATTATTTTATGGGACGATATTCCGGCGCACTGGCAGTGTGTTTGCCGGAGCAATGGTGCACCTGCTTCAAAACTCGATTTGAGATTATCCCATTGATCGATTAAAAAAGAAACGGTCGATTTTCCAGGGGATGAAAATCGACCGTTGGTTTTGGATTCACTGCGTAAGCAGAATGAAACGCAATACAGTTTGCCGGTCAGGAGAAGAAAGCAGTAAGATGTTTTCATCGATTGCATAATTCCGAACCTGGTTTAATCCGGAGAATACTTGGGTTTCTTGTGCCATTACCCCCTCATCCGGGCAGAACATTTCGGTTGCACCGATCTCGGTAAATTCAATTTGATTTTCGGCAGTATATTTCACCTGTCCAAAAAAGGTGTTGCAAGAGGCATTTCCGCTAATTTTCAGATCTTTTTGAATGGTCAGGATAACCTGTCGTCCAAAAATTAAATCGACAGGCTGTCCTTCCGAAGTCATTTCTATTAATTGCCATTCACCCAGCGGTTTTTCCGTGCGGTCCAGCACAAAGATGAAAACCAGTATCCCGGCGATTATGATCACAATTGCTGAGATGAAAAAGGCAAGTAAGGCGTGTTTGTTAATCATGAAAACTCCTATCCGTAAATTATTCAGTACGGTATAGACGCTCACGAAGAACAATTCGTTCCCAATTAAACAGATCTCATCGGAAGGATGATTTATTCCGGAACAGTTAATCCTCTTCCATTGGATCGTATAGATCAATCCGGTCAAGGAACAACTGGATCATTTCAGGATCAAATTGCTTGCCAGATTCTTCCAGCATATAGGCGATGGTGCGTTCACGGCTCCAGGCTTTTCGATAGGGACGGTCTGATCGGAGTGCATCCCAAACATCCACGATGGCAAATATTCTTGCTGAAAGGGGAATTTCTTTGCCTTTCAAACCGCGTGGATATCCGCTGCCGTTCCAGCGTTCGTGATGACAATAGGGAATATCCAGTGCGGGAGCCAGATATTCAATCGGTGATAACAGATTATAGGCATAGATGGGATGCTTGCGCATAATCGCCCATTCTTCCTCTGTCAATGGTCCTGGTTTGGATAAGATGCTGTCTGGTATACCCATTTTCCCGATATCATGCAGCAGTGCGCCGCGGTGAACGTGTTCCAGCTCTTCGTGAGGAACACCAGCTGCATCAGCAAGCTCCAGGGTCATTTCAACCACGCGTTTTGAATGCCCTTCGGTTTCTTGATCGCGCAATTCCAACGCCCGTGCCCATCCTTCCAGCGTGGTGTCATAGGCTTTGCGCAAATCCAAATTCGCATATTGTAAATTATCCAATAATGAGGCATTCTCCATTGCAACTGCGGCCGTGTTTGCAACCAGCCCGAGCAAGGAGAGGTCGTTTTCATCAAAACGGTTAGGCAGTTGGCTGTGAACCTGTAAAATCCCCAGTACTCTTCCTTCTGCTACCAGGGGCGCAATACAAACTGATTGAACTGGAGAGTTCGGATCGCATGCAAGAATTTCTTGCGGGAAATAGTTGTGATGTTCGATGATGGCTGGACGTTGAGATTGAATCACCAGAGATATCTCGGATGAGATAGCCTGGTCACTGGCAAGCTTGATGGGAGGGTAATTTTTCGTATTCACCAATACACCATCTTTCACGCCCAGGGAGTATTGGATGGTTTCGTTTGAGCGGTTGTAATTACCCAGCAAAATTTCATTGATATCGATAAATAAATCAAAAACGGCCTTGGTCAGGTATCGATATATGTCGGTTAACTGGAGACTTTCAGCCATCGCCTGTCCGACTGCACTCACCGTAGAAAGCTGCTGGATGTATAAGCGTGTTTTGTCATAGAGAGTAGTGCGGTGGATCGCCATCGATGCGATATCGGCGATCACTTTGATCAAATGGGTTTCAACCTCAGTTAACGGAACCGGTCCACCAGCCCATAATATCCCTAATTTTGTATCCTGCGCGATTAAGGGTACCCCAGTGCCAAAATGATCCGGTTCGATAAATGCGTAACGCGAATAAATGGGGCTGGTGCGAAAATCAAAATTGGAAATGGAGCGATTTTGTTCGATGAGATCCCTGCTGACGCTGAATCCTTGAGAAAAGTCCATGCCAATCACGGACTGCCATTTACCACAGGCAGTCTCAACGATGAGACGATCCGTATTTTCATCCCACATCCCAAAGGCTGCGCTGCGAGTAGATACCAGGCGGTCCATTTCTTTTAGCAGGGTGTCTAAGATCTCGGTCCGGCTGGTTGCACTGCGCAAAGAGCTGGATAAGGCAAGCATGGTTTCCATTTCGCGCTCACGCATATACCGCTCGGTGATGTCATAAACCATGCCGATATAGCCGGCAAAATCTCCATCCATATCATAATACGGCCGCCCAATATCCAACACCCAGCGGTAGGTGCCGTCATGCCGGCGCAGCTGGTATTCCATTTCAAATTTCTGACGCTGCTGGAATGCATTGAAAAACATTTCCTGGCGTGGGGATTGAAAATTTGGATGAACATCAATTAACCACCCATCGCCCAAAATGTCATCCATTCTGCGTCCCGTGAAGGCCAACCAGGTTTGATTAAAATAATCCAGGCGGGCATCGATACCGCAGCGGTAGATCAATGCGGGCAAATTTTCAAATAATGTGAGGTAAAAATTGCGCGCCTGGATTATTTTTTGTTCGGCTAATTTACGCCCTGTGATATCACGATCGATACTACCGATCATCGACCCTTTGGGGGTGTCAATATTGAACAGCGTGGATTCAATAAAAGATTGAGTCCCATCAGTTCGTTTAATAACGCCTTCGACTAAATTGCCAGCAATTGGTAAGGCAGGTTGGTAGGCATGCAGCGGGTCATTCATTTCGGCGGACTCGAGTGGATGATTATCGGGATAGAAAATCATTTTTTGGAGTTCAAATAACGACTTACCAATTGCCTGTTCACGCGAGATGCCGGTCAGGCTAGTTTCTGCGTCATTCCATTCGATAACGATGCCTTCCTCATTGGTTAAAATGATCCCATCTGAAGAGCGTTCAATAATGCTGCGAAGTTTTTTCTCCTGCTGTGCCAGTGAATGCTGCAAGACTTCCAGTACTTCTATGTCATGCTGCACTTTGGCAAGTAATTCTTCGCGTTCTAATTCATAGTGTTTCCGTTTCGAAATGTCTTCCAGAACACCGACTAAACCGGTAATTTCTCCCTGTGCATTGTGCAGCGGTGCGGCATAGATATTGATATCAATCGGCTGGCCGTCTTTGCGGTGCCGGATCGTCTCAATGCCGGTCATGTTATTGCCCTGCATGACCCGATTAAAAATGGCTTGCGCCTCGCTTTTGGTGCTTTGATCTACAAAGGGTATCCATTGGCCGATTGCCTCTTCGGCAGTCCAACCGAAAATTCTTTCCGCGGCGGAATTCCAGGTCTGGACAATTCCATGGGTATCCAATGTAAAAATAGCCAGGGGCGAGGCTTGAATGATTCCATCCAGGTGATCGGTTTTCTTTTGTAGTTCAATTTCTATGCGTTTTCTGGAGGTGATATCTCGAACCGTTTCGATGGCGCCAATTTTATTTCCACGCGCATCAAACAATGGACGAACATTAACCCAAACGGTCATACCGCCGCGAAAATTTGGTAGTTCAGCCTCGGTTGAGATGGTCTGATTTTTGATTTCTGCTGCTGGATAATACTGGCGAATTTGATCTTGTTGATCTTCCACGATCAAATTTACCAACAGCGGCCGAGGTTCACCATAAAAAATCTCCCCGTATATATATCCATTTTTCCCCAGAATTTGGTCTGCTGGAATTTCAGTGAGAACTTCCATTAATTGGTTCCAATAAATCACCTCTCCTTGCAAGTTGATTGCTAAAGCAGGGTCCGGCAAGGTGTTTATCAGATCATGTAATATAGTCTCTGCATTCTGGCGGGCAAATTCTATTTCTTTCCGTTCGGTTACATCCAACAGGATGCCGCGAAAATCGGTGGTTTGACCATCAGAATCGTATGAGGCGATAAAGTACACATTTACCCAACGAAGCTGCCCATCCTGGGTTTTAATCCGGAATTCAAGCATAAATTGATCGACTTGTTGGTTTGCATAGGTATGTGCAGCCTGGGATACCCGCTCTCGATCTTCTTCCGCGATGATATCTGAAAATTTTACGCCGCTTTGGATGAAATAGTCAGGAGCGTAGCCGAATTGTTGGATATTCTCGGTGACATACGAAACGGGACAGCCTGGGGCTAATTCCCAGACGAAAACAACTGCCGGGCTGTAGCGAATAGTTTGCTCTAATTCCACTCGGGCTTGTTCTGCTTTGATTCGCTGCTGCTCAATCTCGAATTGCTGGCTAAGATCCACTGCAGTAACCAGCACAGCAGGGCGGTTGTTAAAGGTGAGGGTGTGCGAGTTGATCCGCACCGGAAAAACCAGTCCTTGTTTTGTTTGATGCCACCAAATACCCGAATCCTGATAATCTGGCCGTGCTTTTGCAAGGTCTTCTTCCAGGCGATGAATTTCCTCGGCAGGGCGGATATCTTTTATGGTTGAGGCTAGAAATTCCGCTTCACTATAGCCGTATTTTTGGATGGCTGCTACATTAACCGATAAGAATTTATAAGTTTTTAAATCATAAACCCACATTGGCTGAGGGTTGTTGGAAAAAAGATTTTGAAAGCTGTCTTGGTTGTTCTCTAGCTCAATTTTTGTGTGCCAGAATCGCTTTTCTTCAAAACGAACCAGGAGATAAATCATCAGGGCTGAGATCACCACAAACCCCCAGCCTTTGTAAGTTTGCAGACGGGTAAGATTGTCCGGTTCAATAGCCCAATTTGCCACCAGGCGGTCTGAAAATAATATCCACAACGAGGATAGTACTAAATAAATCGCAGCGATATAAATAGCTCGAATTGGGGGCTGGTTTTTTTTCATTTGCTGGAATAAATCAATTCATAAATAGCGGCGAACCCCTTTTCAACCGCTCCACAATGCTATATAAAAATTGTACCCGAAATGAATCAATATTTCAAAATAAATTTTTATTGAAAATTTTTTGTAAAGTTAAAAAAGCTCTCCTAATGCCGGAGAGCTGTAGCAAAACGATTGGACTAGTTTTGTTCGAGTTTTAAGTAATGAAACTGTACCAGGTAGCCGCTGTCAATTGGACTGCAGGCATAGATTCCAGCCATTATGGGGTGCTTCCCGTCATCATGAAAGAGATGTGCCATGCGGATTTGAATCCAGTCTTCGGGAACTTCAGGTAAGGCATATTCTACGATATAGTTGCTGTTTTCGCGGGTGATCCGCAAGAGGATTTCAGTTGTGGTTGCGGAGATGTTCTGGGTGGACCAATCCGAATAACCGTGATTGGTAACCACTGCACCAAGCCGCGCTGGATGCTCGCCCTCAAATTCTACCGAGGTTTTAAGCCAACATTCCGGTGAAAGGCGCACCATCAGCCCGGCCTGATCATATTGGTGGCGCGGCCAAAACTGCACCCGGGTTTCAAGGACAAAATCACCATCGATTTCGGCATACAAGAAGTGACCGTTGTCGTGAATAAAGTTGTAGTATGTTTTTTGCCAGAAGTCGGTATTTGCGGCGGTTTGCACACTCAGTTTTCCGCCCCCGGCAAGCCAGTGTAAGGGAGGGTTGAACCAGGTGAAATTTTCGGATAACTCTGGGCGGTCAAATGTTTCTATGAATGATCGGGTTGTTTTCATTTAATATCCTTATTCCGATGGATTGGGTTGGAGCGGTATCTGTAATGTAAATTGGCTGCCGTTTCCCGGCTTGCTGCTAACCAGAATATCGCCGTTGTGGGCTCGTGCCAGGTCACGGGCGATGCTTAACCCCAATCCCATCCCCTCAGCAAAACGGGTGGAGGCTCGCCCGCGTGCAAATGGCTTAAAAATGGATTCGACTTCATCGGCTGCAATGCCAGGGCCAGTATCTTTTACCTGGATAGTCAATGTTTTATCAACCGCCTGGGCTGTGACACTGATCTCACCCCCTGATGGGGTGTAACGGATGGCGTTGCTGACC